>SVNU01000067.1 GCA_015066715.1 Ruminococcus sp.
TTCGTTGTCTTTTACTTTAAGGTTATACATATTTTCTCCCCCTCATCTCTTAGGGCTTAATTTTCCCTCAGTGATATTATAAACCAAACTGAAAAATATAGCAACAGTATGAAAAAGAAAATTTTAAAGCCGAGGCTCCCTCTGCAGAAAGCTTCGGCTTTTTATGACGGCAGCTCACTGTCCGTTAACCGTTTCCCGTATTATCAAAGCTCCCACTCAGCGAGCCATTCCGAAAACTCAGTGTAGATGGCTTCCATCTCAGCCTCATAGGCAGCATTGTCATTCATAATGTACTGACTTCTGCCGTCGCCGAATACATCTGTGTATTCAGTCGTTGAAGTGTATTCTTCATTCTGAAGTGCCTTGAGAGCCTTGTCAGCAAGAGCCTGTGCCTTAGTAATGTTTTCGGTAAGGGCACTGAACTCCGTAGCGTTTACCTCTTTGACGGTGGCTATCATAGTCTCAAAGTATCCGTCTGCATAACCGTAGTTATACTGTGCGCCCTCTGTCTCGATAAAATGAAGAGCATCTGTAGGATAAAGATAATCCTTACCGCTTTCAAATTCAGCCGTATATGTAGGCCAGAAGCAAAGGAAATTGACATACTCATACATATTGTAAACATCGGAAATCACATCTGTCGAGGCAAGCTGCTGCCAGAGCTGAAGCTTCTCGCTCATCTCACTCGTATCGACCTCGGCATAAGTCGCATCCTTTATACGGTAAGCGTATTCGTAGCCGTATTCGTCGGTGTAGTCACCGAACTCCAGAGTACCCATAACCTTTATGGCTCTGTCCGTAAACTCAAAGCTGTCTCCGTCTTTGGCGTAAACCGCCATAGTGTTTGAAAGCTGAGTGGTGTTAGGCACACAGAAGGGGCAGCTCTGATAAGGCAGATTCATAAGATACATAAAGCTGCCTGTAATGGGTGAAAGAGTAGACATATAACCGATGATGCTTACCGTTTCACCGTCGAGCTTTTTCATTTCCTCGACACTGTTTGCCTGAGAAAAGCTCAGAGTGTTGTCAATGATTTCACCGCCGCCGTTACTGTTACCGCAGGCAGTAAAAATGCCGAGAAGCAATAACGTGGACAGAAGTACAGTCAAAAGCTTTTTCATTCGTTTATACCGTCCTTTTTTGACATATTGAGAGTGCATACCACGGTCGGAAGCACACTGATTACAAATACTACCGCCATAATCGCTATTTCAAGAGGGTAGATTTTCGTTATATCGAGTACTATACCCATCGAAGCCACATAGCCGCCCATAAGCATAAGACACAGTCTCGAGCAAACAAATGCAAGCACAGTCGAGACAAATCCGATGATACCGTTCTGAATAATGTAAACGAAATTGATTTTATTCATTCCGATACCGATAAGTCGCATAAGAGCAATCTCTTTCTTCGAGTCATACATATTAAGAAGAGTTATTACAGAAATAATAAAGATGTTCATAATGAGGATGATAATGCAAAGAGCATACACAATCTGTGTACTCATATCGACATTTTCGAGCACTTCACGAAGCACCTCGGAGGGATTGATTACGAGAAGCTTTGAGTTTTCGCCGTACTCTGCCGAAAGCTGACTGTAGGCATTGAAGCTTTTGCTTTTGACAAGAATGGCACAAACCTCGCCGTGCTCCTCATGGGTATCATCATTAGTATCACTGTGTGAGGCCTCATCGGTATGAGCGTGCTGCCCGGGCTCCTCCTGCTCCTGTGTATGCGATTCTTCCTCGCTTTCTTCATCACTGTGACTGTGGGTTGCCCACACGGTTTCGCAGGGAGTGAAAATCACATTATCATAGGCCGTTTTAGTAGCGGCGAGTATGCCTACCACCGTGAGCGGACTGCCCTCGTGAGCGTGACCGCCTTCGGTGAGACCGTGTGACGTGACGAGAGCAGAGCCGAGCGTGAGTCCGTATTTTTCAGCCACGGCTGAGCCGATAACACACTGGAACTTTTCCGAATACATCTCACCCTCGTCGAGCTCCTTGCCCTCGAGGAAATCGGCAGTGGTACCGACGATTTTTACTCCGTTATAGGAGTCTCCCATCGTGAAGGGCACGACCTTATTGACTCTCGTGTCCTTCTGAAGCTCCTCTACATATTCATAAGAAATCGTTCCGAGCGGCTTGTCCGTGAAAAACATAGTGTTCATAGCGAGCTGAGTCGATGAGCCTGACGGACCGATAATCATATCGTAATAGGCAGCCGTAGTTTTAAAGCCACTGTCAACCTGCTCAAAGACATTATATGCAAGTATGCCGACACAGGCGGAGATAACGATAGAAATGACGATAAGTATAATCTTGGCCTTTTTGATAGCCATATTTTTAAAAGCGAACTTAAACATCTCTTCTGCCTCCCGTCACCTGATTCATATCTATAATATGGTCGAAGTATTTGCCGAGCCGTTCATCATGAGTGACGGCAATGAGAGTTTTACCCTCGGAGACCTCGATGAGCTGCTTTATCACCGCTTCACCGATAGCGAAGTTAAGATTACCCGTAGGCTCGTCTGCGAGAATGATTTCGGGCTTTTTGACTATAGCCCTCGCAATGGCAACTCTCTGCTTTTCGCCGCCCGAGAGATGCTTTACCTTCTTATTCTTTTTATCGAGTATGCCGAGAGAGTCGAGGACTTTATCCGTATCGGATATGTCAACCCTTTCGAGACGGAGAATTGCTATATTATCCGCAACCGTCATTTCGGGAATGAGCTTGAAATCCTGAAAGATGTAGCCGATTTTCTGTATTCTGAATTTATCCTTTTCTTTCTGGCTTTTCCCTGTCATATCCTCCCCTGCTATTTCGATGCTTCCTCTTTCGGGTGAAAGTATACCCGCAATCATATTAAGAAGGGTTGATTTGCCGCAGCCTGATGCGCCTAAGAGCATATAGCTTTTGCCCTTTTCGAAAGTAATATCACTGTAATCTATAGCGGTTTCATTAGCAAACTGCTTTGAAACATTTTTAACCTTTATCATAAATTATCCACCTTTGCTTTTATTTGATCACAAAAAAACAAGCCTGATAAAAAGCAGACGGAACGTATTAAAAAATACGCCGAAGGAGACACAGTGATACTGTGTCCTTGCTTTTTAAGACTCGTTAAAGCAGATAATATTAAGCTGTTAGCTTTACCTTGTCTGTGACAAGGCTGATATTATGCTTTTTACCGTAGCTGCATAAATTCACATTAATAACCGTCTGCACTAAAATAAGGGCAAAGGATGCACTGAGGCAGCCTATGAGAACAAGCCTCATAAGCTCCTGCTGCAAGGAAAATGCCTGACAATAACGGCAATCCTCACCTATGCAGTCATGGTGAATAGCGGGACCTGCGGAGAAAAGAACACAGGCACAAAGCAGCACACAAAGTGCTATGCATAAGAGCTTCGCAAACCTTTTCATGCTTCTTTCCTCCTTTAAAGTGATGCTTTAATTATATTCCTGTAAGGTGGTTTTGTCAACACAATATGCTTCTTTATATTGCAGCATAGCCTTACCTTCATCGGAAAAGCACACATCTCCGCTAAAGAAATGTGTGCTTTTTCAGTTTATGAAGAAAAAAGCGGATTCTTAATCCCACTCCGAGCCGGTAACTGCGGTCAGGTCCACACCCTTCGTTTCGTTGACCTTTTTTACGAGAATAACCATAGCAATCAGCAGGAAGGGAATGGCAACACCGAGGTATAAATAGCCGATGGATTCCACAAAAAGCATACCCACAGTCATAATTGCTACGGAAAGCACATTACCTACACCGGACATAATACCCATGGTTCCTACGACGGATACACGGAGATTTGTCGGTGTGGATTCACCGGGAAGCAGAATGAACATAATATCTGCGGCAGACCACAGACCACCGATGAATAAGCCGTAGCTTATACCGACCAAAGCGGGCGATATTCCGAAATTTGAGCAGCAAACGAACGAAATCAGACCTACGAGAGCGATGCCCGTGTGAACGAAAACAGAGCGTTTTCTGCCTATAAGGTCAGTAATAAAGCCACTGACTGCAGTCATTGCAGCGTTTATGAGCGGGATGAAAAACATAGCGGTGGTAATATCGTTCGTGGACATACCGCCCGTCTTCATAATGGACTCGTAATAGTTGGTTCCGCCTGTGGAGGCGACAAATATAAATGCACACAAGGCGATAGCTCTCATCTGCTTATGTCCGAAAATGAACTTTACGGCATCCTTGACACCGCCCTGTGAGCTATCTGCGGCATTATCGGTTTCAGCAGCCTCCGTTTTTTCCGAACGTGCAATCCGACGTTTGAGATAAGCGGGAGTTTCAGGCATTGCGATGAGCGAAACCATACCCATTACCATACCCGCAACAGCAGGAATCATAAACACCTTCTGCCACTCTCCCCCACTGTCTGCCATAAACAGATTTCTGAGTGCGGGAATTACCGTAACACCCAGAAGAGCGATGGCTTTAGTGATGCCGGTAAATTTTGCTCTGTGCTTTTCGGGAACGGACTCCATAATATAAAGCACCTGCATATCATTATTCATCATAAAATTGATGGCACCCACGCCGACAAGATAAACCACGGGGTTCGGCGCAAGCATACAGATAAGCATACCAAGCCCCATACCGAAGGTATTGAGTGCGAGGAAAATCTTGCGTCCGAAACGGTCAGCAAGAGATTTATAAAACGGTGTGATAATCATAATTACGTAAAGCGGTGCCGTCATAGCCGAATAAGTAGCAAGACCTGTATTGAAATCGAGACCTTTGCCGTTTACATAAAACCGGGTAACCATATCAGACTGCAGAGAATTACAGATGTTTGATGCAATCTCGTCAACGATGTACACCATACACAGAATGGTGAGCATATATGCCATATAGCCGGGCATAAGAACCCTGCTCAATGTCTTTTCGGCTTTCGTAATTTCTTTTTGTTCCTTTTGTGTCAGATTCATAGTCGAAGCCCTCCTTTTCACATATTCTACCACAACTTAAATTTTTATCAATGCGAAGAAAGAATTTTAACAGTGATTAAATAACTTTTCTGCGAAAAAATAAAGACAGAAAGGGACTGCCACACTTCCGTGCGACAGTCCCGATGAATTATTTAACCTTTACGTTCTTCACACTGCTCCAGGCACCGTAAAGCTTTTTACCGCTTACTATCTTGTAGGCTCTGACCTTTACATAATACTTCTTGCCCTTGGTGAGCTTTTTGATGGTTGTTTTCTTGGTCTTTGCCTTTTTGATTGTAACGGTCTTGGTGGTCTTTTTGGTGAACTTCTTCGAGGTGGAGTACTGTACCTCATAGCCCGTTACACCGCTTACGGTCTTCCATGTGGCAGTGAGCTGCTTTTTGCCTGCGGTTACCTTAGAGAGAGTAGCCTTTGCGGGAACTATTTCGAAGCTAAGCTTCTTCGTTCCGCTATAGTTGCCCTTGAAGGTTACGGTTACGGTGTACTTACCGATTGACTTTCTCTTTTTCGGGTAAGTAACAGTGTAGTCTGTGCCCTTCTTTAAGGTTTTGCCCTTACTGTCCTTAACGGTTACGGACGGAGTTTTAGTCTTTCCGTTATAGGTGTAGGATGTAGCAGAAAGCTTGACTGTCTTCGGATAGCAGATTGTAGTGGTTTTGGCTACCGCCCCGCAAACGGTACATTTCGTTACGGCTTTACCGTTCTTTTTAAGAGTTGCCTTGGTAGTGGTGGTTTTGTTGGTATGAGCCTTCTTTGCCACGGTCTTCTGTGCCAAGGTAATCTTGCCGCAATCGTTACACTTTTTACCCTCAGTGAGGCCTGTTTTAGTACAGGTGGAGGACACTGCCTTAAGCGTCACAAGCGACTTATGGTTATTCACATTAACTGAGCCGTACTCTTCACCGCAGACGGTACATTTTGCCTTGCTCTTGCAGGTGGCGGTGCCGCCCTTGTGACCTTTAGCATTTACAAAGTTTTCTGTAAAGCTTTCACTGCAGACGGTACAAGTATAAATTGTATAGCCTTTTTCAGTGCAGGTGGATTCTTTGACTGAAGCTATTTTTTTAGAGTGTGTTTCTGTGCTTTTCTTAAAATCACAATACAAACACTTAACGGTATTTTTGCACGGGTTATAATCAGATACCGCTTCATATTCACCCGGCATATATATGATACCATTTTCATTGGCATAGCTTTCTGATGTTGAAGCTTTTTCAGCAAAAATATGTAATTTTTCCGGAATTACCGGTTCTTCGTATTCAATAACAGTGTCAAAGAATATACCTTCAGTTATATATAATTCCTTTTTTATGATTTCAATCCACTCATCGAAATCATTTTTAGGCTCAAAGGTTGAAGCTCCGAAAGAATAGTCTCCTAACTGTACATCATCCGAATGAACAGTAATTCTTTCAAGTGAAATGCAATCACAAAACGCTATAGGCTGAATTGATTTAACACTTTGAGGAATACAAACCTCTTTCAGACTGAAGCAATCATAAAAGGCCAAGCTCTCTATTTCTTCTACTCCCTCAGAGATAACTATTTTCTCAATACTGAAAGCAGTGTAGAATGCAAACTCGTTAATTGTCTTTATTGATGAAGGAATTGTAATCTTATAAGTATTCTGAGTCAGATTAAACGCCGCAGCCGCTATACAGGTTACACTGTCAGGGATTTTATAGTCCTCAAGCTCGCTGCCACTCGGGAAGCTCACCAGCGTAGTCTTTTCTTTGTCAAACAGGACACCGTGTTCATCTGATGAGTAGACGCTATTTTCCTCATCAACAATATATTTTTCTAAAGAAATGCACACACTGAAAGCTTCTTCCAAAGCAGTAACTCTTTTTCCTATTTCAATTTCCTTAAGCTTGATGCATTTACCGAATGCATTACAAGAAATAACGGAAATATTTTCTCCCATGTCAATTCTTTCAAGACGAACACACTCATAAAAACAATTTACAGGAATTATTTCAATACCGTCGCCAACAACCACGCTATTAAGTGAAGAACAAAAAGCAAATGCATTCTGTCCGATTTCCGTTATACTGTCCGGAATTTCAGCACAGACTAAAGCTTCATTGTGATAAAACGCATATTCTCCTATTGTGCAAACACCTTCAAAAACAGTAATTTGTGTGAGGCTGCTTTCGAATGCAAATGAATATTTGCCTATCTCAGTTACCGTCTCCGGTATAGAGTATGATGTTCTTTTGTTACCCGTCGGATACTGAATAAGCAAGGTTTTGTTCTTATTGAATAAAACGCCGTTTTCGTCACTTGAATAATGAATGTTTTCATCTTCAACAGTTATCCTGTCGAGACTCTTGCAGTCATAAAATGCGAGCTCACCTATTTCGACTACACTTGACGGAATTTCAATACCGGTGAGACTTTTGCACTGAGCAAAGGCTTTCTGACCGATAGCTTTAACACTCTCAGGAATTTTTACAGAAAGAAGCATTTCGCAATTATAAAATGCTCCATCATCTATTTCAGTTATATTATCCGGAATTTCTATGTTGATAAATCCGTCGCACTCTTCGAAAACGTAGGCTTTTATGGAGGTAATGCCCGAAGGAATAAAAGGCTCTGCAAGACTTTCACAACCACTAAAGGCATATTCCTCCATAGCGGTTACGCCTTCACCGCCCTGAACAGACAAAAGCTTTATGCAGCCGGAAAAAGCTTTCCGCCCAATATTACTTACACTGTCTGCGATAACAACACTTTCAAGCAGCTCAAGGTCTTTAAAAGCATAGGCAGATATTCTTTTTACGCCATCTTTTATTATAATTTTTTTAACATTCTTATTTCTGAAAAGACTGTTTTGTTGCGGGTATGAATTCCAATCAAAAAGCACTTCACCCTCACCGTAAATAAACAAAGCTCCGTCTGCATAAAGCTTGTATTGGGTGTCGTAACCGCAATTGCCTGTTTCAACCGCCTCAGATAAGTACTCTTCACATTCATCACAAAAAATATCCGAATCAATATCGATATGCTCACAGGTAATAAAATGAATATTTGCATTCAGAATATTATCATTTCCTGTACCGATTGTTATTTTATCCCACTTGTTCCGTGTCTTTTGATAATAAACGTTACTGATATTCGGACAATTATAGAACGCCGCTGTTTTGATATCCGTTATGCTCGCACTAATGCTTACACTTAACAAATCAGCTTTGCAATAAAATGCACCTGTCCCGATAGCGGTTATGCCTTCTTTAAATATAATATGCTCAATCTTCATATCAGCAAAAGTTGCAGAGCCATCTTGCACAGCACCTTCGCCGTCGATAATCAGCACATTATTCTCATAATAAGCATATGTTACTTCTTCGCCGCATTTGCCTTCAGAAATAATTTTATACGGGTAACTGCCGCAAACATCACACACATCATCCCCATCGGCATTTGTATGCTTTTTCTCAATTGTTTTATGTCCCTCAAGCCATATTTCACAATCATTGCAGTATATACCTGCCGTATAACCGTCCTCAGTGCATGTTTCTTTCATAGCCTCGACTTCAACCAAATGACTATGCAGACAATATACAACAAATTCACGCTTATATTGTTCGGCATAATCCCAAGCCGTTGAATTTTTATAGCCCGTAATCGCTGTATTTGAGTAAATTGTAGAGGCATCAGCATAAATTGAACAGTCAGGGTTTAAAAAGGTTATATTTTCAAGCTTTTTACATTCACCAAAAGCACACATGCCTATACTTGTTACCTTTTCGGGAATTATAATATTTTTCAGATTTTGACAACCGTTGAATGCATAGCTATCTATAACTGTAACTTCTCTGCCTATTTCAATTTCTTCCAAAGATACACAACCACTGAAAGCATAGCTGCTGATTTTATTCAGTCCGTCTCCAATCACGACGGTTTTTAAATTATTACAGCCACTAAATATATTTACACCTGTTTCGATTACATCGTCAGAAATAATAAAGCTTTCCAGATTATCAGAATTATATAAAGCATAACTGTTAATTGTTTTCAGACTTTTTGGAGTGGTGATTTCGGTTACAGGTACATCATTAACATACAGTTCACCGTAATATAAGGGATTTGCATATTTATCAGCAAACTCTATTTTAAACCATGAATCAGTATCGGGTATATTAATTTGTTCTATTAAGGTGCATTCATAAAACGCCAAACTGCCTATTGAATTTAAATTACTGCCGAAGCTGACGCTATGAAGAGCATTATTTCTAAACGCATTATTACCTATTTTTTCAAGACTGTCAGGGAAATCCACATTATAAATGCAACAATAGAAAAAAGCCGCATCACCAATAGACTTCAATTTTTTACCAAAGGTTACCTCTCTGAGCTCTTCACATTGATTAAAAGCAGCATCACCTATAGTTTCAACTCCATCACCGATGACTACACGCCTAAGACTTTTACAAATTGAAAAAGCACTATCTCCGATGCTTGTTACACTATCCGGGATTTCAACATATGTAAAGCTGTCACAACCGCTGAAAGCAGTTGTTCCTATAGTTACTACACTGTCCGGAATTGTTATATTTGTAAGTGAAGTGCAATTTGAAAAAGAAGCATATCCGATACTTTTAACAGTATCAGGGATAACTATACTTTCAATATTACTACAATCTTTAAACAGTGCGGAACTGATGTTTGTTATTCCTTTTTTGATAACAATTCTACTTGCAGATAATTTTCTGAACGGTGAGGAATAATATTCAGTTGTGGCCCCCTCACCGCTAATAATAAGCATACCGTCCGCATAAAGCGTATATACTGCATTTTCACCGCATTTACCTGTTTCTACAATTTCTGACAAATATTCTTCACACTCATCGCAAAAGCCATCAGTATTTTCATCGGTATGGCCTTTAGCAATTACAACATCGTGTCCCTCAATCCACGCTTCACAGTCAGAACAATATACACCCGATGTATAACCGTTTTCGGTACAAGTAGCATCCATCTGTGCGTACTCTGTTTTATCAGCGTGATTAGTAGCAGGAACCTCCGTCACACTCTTGGTTTCATCGCAGGTCCTGCAATGTATACTCTTACTGCCCTTTTCAGTGCAGGTAGGCTCAAGATCGACTGTGTACTCACTTTCCCACTCGTGAACATGAACGGTATATGCAGTAGCCGAAAGCACAGGATAAGTAAAGCTGAACATACCTGTACCCGAAAAATCCGTTCTCTCTGTTCTTTCGGCAGATATAGCTACTCCGTTAAAGCCGATTGTATCGGCATTTGCGAGGAAATATGTATCGAAAATCTGACTGTTCTGGTCATCCCACGTGGCATCTACCAGATACCATTTGCCGTCATCCATCTGCACATAGTTCCACATATGAGCTCCGCCCGCATCACCGCTGACGAGGACACAGGGAATCTCCAATCTGTCGCAAAGCACCTTAAAGGCTTTTGCATAGCCTTCGCAGACCACACCGCCGTCGCCGATAAAGAAGGGCTCGGAGGAATGCACCCTCTGTTCGCTGACAAGATTATACCAGGCTTTTTCGCAGATATAATCGTGAACATTCTTAAGTGTATCGTATCTGCTCTCGGTTACAGTTATGTTATCAAGAGCAGCTTCAACGGCAGAAGCATACTGTGAAAGCTTTGATGCTGCACCGTCGTAAATCTCTGTGGGAATAATTGTTATTTCATCAATAATGCCTGTGTAACCGATCACTTCATTTCCCGATGCAGAAATACTGTAAGATGAGCCGAGCAGCTTAAGCCAGAACACTTCGGGATGGTCATAGAGAAAAGCATCCATAGCCGCCTGCATAGCATAATGAAGCTCCAGCTTAATTTCTTCGAGCTCGTCGTTTGAAATAATCGAGCCGTCCGAAACCTCTGCATTAAAAGTAAAGGGAGTGTCAAATGCATAGGTGTACTCCCCTGTTATCTTGTCTGCAGCGTAGCTTTTCACCAGCGAGTCATAAAGCTCTCTTGCCACATCAGAAAGCTGATTACCGTAGCAGCCGTCAAATTCAGCACTGCCAAAGAAAGATACAGCTCCTTCAGCACTGCTTTCAGCCGTAAACGAATCGGCAAGAGAAGCTTCGAAGGTCAAGGTGTAATTTTCAGTGTCGGCATCAGCCGCACCTGCAGTAAGCCCGCCATACGGCACCGATGTCACCAGCATCAGTGCAATCATTAACAGAGATATTATCCGTTTCATATTTCCGCCTCCCCGGAGAGTTATAGCCTATAAGATAAATATAACACAAAACTGAAAGAAAAGCAATAACAGATAAAACTGTACCGCCCCACGAAGGGACGGTACATAGGGTGGGTTATAATCTGAACTCATAAGCTTATCTCAGCGGTTTCATTAAAATCTCACCTCAGGCCAAGGCTGACCGCTAATTCATCAAGATAATCAATATGGCTATGATTTGCTCCGTATAGGGTTACATATCCGTCTTTATCGGCGGTTATATCCTGTCCCATAAAAACAACCCGTTCGCCTTTTTTCAGATACTGCTTATGTCCGTTTTTTGTTAAGTCATTATACTCATCCACGGCAGACTGATAATACTCCTCAAACAATTCTTTAGCCTTTTTGTGGTTCCCGAGATGGCCGTAAATCATACATTCCTCCAAAAGAATCAGATGATTTTCGAGGTTGTCCAGCATCAAATAATCTTTTCTGTGTGTAAGAATGGCTTCCCGACTGTTAAGGACCTCATAAGCAGGCAAAACATATTTATCAATTTCAGCAATAATGCTTTTTATGATTTTGTTTGTTTTCTCGCGAAGATCGTACCAAGCTTCTTGTTTACCACTGACTGTTCCGAGACGGGAGCGGATAGTGCACTCGTACTCGTGATAATATTTTTTCTTTTTAGCTTCAGACTGAAAAGCTCGCTCAGAGCATTCAGGAATACGTATTCCCAAATTCACACAAAGCAGTCCGCTCATCCCGTGTTTTGGCATACCGCTTTGAAAATGAATTACTTGAGAAATATCTTCCGAAACAAAGCGATGAAGCGTTCTTCCGTGCTTCTTGAATCCATACGGTTTAATGTGTTCATATACTGCTGCTTCAATTTCATCGACGATTTGTGTCGAATTGATTTCCGTTTTTCTTTTCAAAAAGTCAAACACCTTGCCACGCTCCTTTCTTATTTTATAACTACTTCAAACTATTACTCTTTTAGTTGTTTGCGCTAATATTTTAGAAATGTTACATTTCAATTATCATTAAAGCATAAAGTGCCCGAAAGCCCTTCTGCTAAGGGGTTCGGACACTTGTAAGCCGGTAGATGTTATTCCCACTCACTTAGTTTTGATATTTAACTTGTGAAAAGGCACGTAAAATAAGGGTTTCTGAGGGGGCAAAACTGAAGAATTTAAGATTTTTGCCGAAAAACCGTATCAATCACAGTATCACGGAACAAAACCACTAACCCCGGCGGATTCACACCCACCTGAAACACTCTTTATTTACAATTGCAAATGAATTGTAGCACATAAAAAAGTATATGTCAATACTTTAAAGTGATGAAGTTAATGCTGATAGATTATATTTAAAATGATTATAAGTGTTTTATAGATTTTTAATTTTACACTATTTCTCTCTGTTATCTAATTGTATATTTGCATTATATATGTGTTGACGTATATATTTTAAAAAACGAGTCTTAAAAGTTTCGATAACGTTGTCCTGAAATGCATTTTCTATAAACAAATCAATATTACGCCAATTCTCACTTGGATGACCTTTGCATACCAAATCAAACAAATTAAAGAACATCTGATATACTTTCTTATCATTTTGCTCTTGTTTTAAAGAAAAATATATAGTGTTATAATAATGCGGTAACCATTTTGCTTCATTTGCCAATTCTACAAAACTACTTAGATTTTTTTCAACAAGAAGAAAATCTAATGTTAAATAACGCAAAACATAATGTGTTTTTTTCTCAATAATTTCTTCAAACAAATTATCGGAATATGTACCTATATTCATCAAATCTTCATACACATCTGCACTTAAAACTATACCGGTTGATTTTACTGTACCCTCCAAAAGATAGGCATCAACATAGGCCTGTCCAACAATAAGACCTTTTTGCAAGGTGGAAATTTCTTTTGCTTCAAGTTTTTCGAAATCCCCTTTTGCAATTGCGCCTCTTAAGAGAATCGAGTTATCCGCAAATTCTTTTCTACATATGTTTGTTACAACTCTAACCATTTCTTCCAACGCTTCGCATGAG
>SVNU01000068.1 GCA_015066715.1 Ruminococcus sp.
TACCACCGTTTGAGTAGTTACCGTCTGCTTCGTGGAGAGGACGGAAAAGAACAGGAACATTTGCTTCCTGAAGTCTTAAAAGCTGTTCAGCAAGGTTTTCAAGACAAAGCTGATAGTAGTCATATTCAATAGTGCCTTCTGTATAAGCGTTTGATGGGCTGAAGTCACACTTTTCGCTGTAGGTTGTCTTAGAAAAGTCCAGTGGTTCGCCAAGAGTATAATCTGCAAGAACAGTTGGTACATTGATATGCCATGATGCCGTACAGATACCATTCTTGTTATTTGTCCAGTCAATCATTCTTTCAACAATACCGTCGTCCCATGCATAGCAAGGACAGTTTGCACCAAAGTCAAAGCCCTGAATTGCAGGGAAATCTCCGACAGTTTCCTTGACATACTTTAATTCTCTGTCATATTCGTTGTAGCTATAGTTACGATTTTGGGTGTTGTAATTATACACCTGTCCGTTATCATCATAACATTTCCATACGAATGTTGAGCCATCATCAGCTACAGCCTTATCTGCTTCGTCAAACTTATAAGTGTTTCCGTCTGCATCAACACAGGTATTTGTGGCAGCATCATAACGGATTGTAGTTGTTACACCATGTCCGCCACCGTAAATAGTCTGCTGACCAGAAAGGATACCTGTTCCGTATACGTCACAAAGGTAAGCCATAAGTGACTTTGCTTCAGGAGTAGCCTTGCTGTCTGAAAGTGTAGGATTAACAGCTGTTAAATCAGCAAATTCAGCCTTTTTTATTGTAATGGTATCGTGAGCAGCATAACCATACGAATTTGTGAATTTTACAGTATTTATGCCTTCATTGAAACGTACATTTGCAAAGCACTTTTCTGTCCATGTATTTGCGTATGAATACTGATTTGTATACTGCACACCATTGATTTCGATTGACTGCTGTCTTGATTCGCCTGGGTTACTTAAAATCTGTACATAGTCTGTCCAGATTTCATACATACCCGGTTCTTCAACCTCAACCTCAAATTCGATTGAACCGCTTGTTACATAGACAAAGCCTTCACCGGAATATCCCGGAACCTGATTTTCATAAATGCTCTGCCATACTTCAAGTCCGTTAAGATACATATCTTCTGCTTCAACTGTTGAACCAATTTCAACATTCGGAAGAAGTGGGTCGTCTGTTGCTTCGGTTGTTTCTTCTGCAACTGCATTAAACATAGTAGCAGCAACCGAAAGAGACATTACAGTAGCTGTAAGAGCTGACAGTGCTCTTTTGAATTTTTTAGCCATTTTTATATACCTCCTTAAAATTTCACTGAATTTATTCAATTTAGTCACAAAACTATATTTTAATTATACTGATTGAATACAAGAAAGTCAATAAATATATTAATTTTTTGCGATAAAATGGTCATTATGCCTAAATATCAACTGCTTTTTTAAACTATATGAATAAAAGAAAGATTGTGTGAGAAATTTATTCGGAAATTTTTTTGAAATATATTTGAATTTTTCAAAAAGTATGGTATAATAATATAAAATGGTGTCGATATGTTTAAATGACGGAGGAAAATAATGGCAAGTTTTACTGGCACAGAATGCCTTGTATGTAAAAATAAATTCAAAGATAACGATGATGTAGTAGTATGTCCTGAATGCGGAACGCCGTATCACAGAGAATGCTACGCGAAAGAGGGAAGATGTGTTAACGATAATCTTCACGCTGAAAATAAGAGCTGGTCGGAGCAGAGAACAGAAGCAGGAGCTGATGAACAGAAAAGCTGCAGCCGCTGCGGCGCAGTTAATAAGCCGCATTCATTAATCTGTGAAAGCTGCGGAGAGTCCCTTGTGGATAATCTGAAATTTGAAAATGGAACACAGCAGCAGAACAACGGCTTTAATTCACAGAATTCGAATTTCAGTACCTTTACATTTAATCCGGAGGATAAATACTGCGGTATTAATCCGGATGAGGAAATTGCGGAAAATGTAAAGGTTTCGGAGGCGGCTGATTTTGTCGGTACGAACGTTCCGTATTATTTGATGCTTTTCAAGAGGATGAAGGATACAGGGAAGAAGCTTACCCTTAATATTGTGTGCGTCCTTTTTCCACATTTTTATTTTGCGTACAGAAAAATGTGGGGTGCGGCGGTTATAGTTACACTTCTTATGTCGGTTCTTTCCTTGCCGCAGATAATTTATTCAATGTCTGTTATGGCAGGCTCTTTTGTTGATTTGGGATTTGCAGTTGATTTTATCAAATCCGTTGATGTGAAAAGCTCATCAATGGAGCTTGCGCTTATGTTTGCAAACTATGCACTGACGGCAGTGCGTATTCTTACCTTTTTGTTTGCTAACTGGATTTATTACCGTCATATGGGAAAAAAGATAAGATATATTAAAAATCAGAATACTTCTCCTGAAGTGATTTCAAAAAAAATCGCTTCTTCCGGAGGAACAAGTGTACTTGGAGTGGTTTTGACCATTGTCCTTGAGCTTGCGATTTCGGCAATAATTTTTGTTGGTTTAATGTATTTGTGATATGAATTTTTATAATGAAAAACGGAGGACAAAAATGAAGATAAAAAAAGCGGTTATACCAGCAGCAGGATTGGGTACGAGAGTTCTGCCGGCTACCAAGGCAATACCTAAGGAGATGTTCCCAATTGTAGACAAGCCGGCAATTCAGTATATAGTAGAGGAAGCTGCCAGAAGCGGCATTGAGGACATACTTATTATAACCAGTCGTGGCAAATCTGAAATTGAAGATCATTTTGACAGATGTCCTGAGCTTGAAGCAAAGCTTAAGGCCGGAGGTTCGGCAAAGGCGGATTTATACAGTCAGGTTGTTGATGTTACAGCCCTTGCCAATATCACTTATGTAAGACAGATGGAGCAGAAGGGGCTTGGGCATGCGGTTCTTCAGGCTAAGAAATTCATCGGTAACGAGCCTTTCGCGGTGATGTACGGAGACGACGTGATTATAGGCGAGGACCCATGTATTGCACAGCTTATCAGAGCCTATGAAAGTACAGGGCTTGGAGGAGCAGTCGGCATTAAAGAGGTGGCGGCGGATCAAATCTCAAAATACAGCTCTATGAAAACCGAAAATCTGAAAGATAATATTTATAAAATTTCCGATATGATTGAAAAGCCGGCTCCCGGTGAAGAATTTTCACTCTTTTCCATTCTTGGAAGATGTGTTCTTCCGGCAGAGATATTTGATATTCTTGAAAATATTCCGTATGGTGCGGGCGGTGAACTTCAGTTGACGGATGCTATGAAGATTCTTGCACAGCGTGATGGTTTTGCAGGTGTTGATTTTACCGGTACACGTTATGATATGGGTGATAAGCTTGGTATTTTAAAAGCTTCGGTTGAAGTCGGACTTTCACATCCTGAAATTGGTGCGGATTTCAAGGAATATATAAAAGAAATTGCAAAAAATTTCTGAAAAGCTTGACAAATTCTGAAACTTAGTGTATAATAGTTATGTTATCCTTGCTCGTAACTTATGACGAGCGAAATCCAGGAGGAGGTGTTTTGCATGGCAAAAGTATCAGCTAAGTATGAAGTAATGGTTGTTTTCAGCATGAAGAACGGTGAAGACGCTGTTAAGGCAATGGTTGAAAAGTTCAAGTCTCTTATTGAGAAGAACGGTACAATCGAAGAAGTTAATGAATGGGGCAAGCGTAAGCTCGCTTATGAAATTGACGACCAGACTGAAGGTTACTATGTACTCTACACATTTGAGTCAAAGCCTGATTTCCCGGCTGAACTCGACAGAGTATTCAACATTACTGAAGGCGTAATGCGTTCAATGGTTATTGTTAAGTAATCAAAGCAACCAGAATTGGAGGACTTCAAAATGATTAACAAGGTTATTCTTATGGGAAGACTTACTGCTGATCCGGAACTCAGACAGACAACATCGGGTATTTCAAGCTGTCGTTTTTCCGTTGCTGTTGACAGAGGCTATAAGTCAAAGGATACAGGCGAAAGACAGACTGATTTTATAAGAGTTACTGCCTGGAGACAGACTGCTGAGTTTATTTGCAGATATTTTTCCAAGGGCAGAATGATTATTGTTGAGGGAAGTCTGAGGAATAATGACTACACCGATGCAAACGGAGTTAAGCATTATACAATGGATGTTCAGGCAGATAATGTCACATTCGGTGAAAGTAAATCTGCTGCTTCCGCTAATTCCGCGGGTATTGGTACAGGCAATTTCCAGCAGCCGGCACCGGCTCCGGTACAGACAACTGCACCGCAGTCAACACCTGTTGAAGAATCAATTCAACTTGGTGATTTAGGCGATTTTGAAGAAATCCTTAGTGACGGAGAAGTTCCGTTCTGATTTTACTTTATACAAAGGAGGGCTATGTAATGGAAAGAGAAAGAAATTCTCGTGGCGCTAAGAGACCACGTAAAAAGGTTTGTATGTTCTGTGCTGACAGAATCGAAGAAATCGATTACAAGGATATCGCAAGACTCAGAAAGTGCATGACTGACAGAGCTAAGATTCTGCCAAGACGTGTAACAGGTACATGTGCATATCATCAGCGTCAGCTTACAGTTGCTATTAAGAGAGCAAGATACATTGCACTTTTACCATATGTAAGTGAATAATAAAATCAGGGGAAACCGTCAGGTTTCTCCTTTTTGATTATAGCGTGTTTTTAAGGAGAAGATTATGAAAGCAGTTGTACAGAGAGTGACCCATGCATCCGTTAAGGTTGATGGTGAAATAAAAGGTGAAATTCAAAACGGATTGCTGGTTTTGCTTGGTGTCGGAATGAATGACACTGAAAATGACGCAGTAAGCCTTGCAAATAAAATTACCAAGCTGCGTATTTTTTCGGATGAAAATGATAAAATAAATCTTTCTGTAAATGATGTTAACGGCTCACTTCTTGTGATTTCGCAGTTTACACTTTATGCTGACTGCCGAAAGGGAAACCGACCCAATTTTATGAACGCCGGAAAACCGGATGAGGCGAACCGGCTTTACGAGTTTTTTGTTCAGGAGTGTCAGAAGCTTGTACCGGACGTTCAGAAGGGCGTGTTTGGTGCAGACATGAAGGTCGAACTTCTCAATGACGGACCTTTTACGGTAATACTTGAAGATATATGACTATACCCTTCCATATTGGTTATAATATCGTATGGGAGGGTATTGTTATGTACAAAAGAATCACAGCTGTTGCCGTAATGTTTGCGGTGCTTTTTTCTGTTTTATATATGCGGATTTATGTTATTATGTCAGACGAAAAATATCTTGAAACGAGTAAAAATCAGTCTGTCCGCAGAATTGATGTGGGAACAATTAATGCGAATATTTATGACAGAAATCTTTTCAAACTTGTAAATAACGATGTGAAAACCTATGCGGCAATAAATCCTGTTCCGGAAGCAATTGCTGAAATTCTTCCATTTGTTGTTGATGCTGATGAATTCTATTCACAGCTCGTTTACGGCAGTCCGTTTGTGTGTGAGGTTGACCCGAAAGCAGTCGGAAGTGAGGATATAACTCTTTTCCGGATGCCGGAGAGATATGGTGAGAATCAGCTTGCAGAGCACGTTGTCGGCTATGTCAGGGACGGTGTCGGTGTTACGGGAATAGAGTCGGCGTATGATGAGTTTCTGCGTTCACATTCTGAAACAAGCAGCATTACTTACGGAATTGACGGACAGGGAAATGTTTTGCAGGGGATAAGCAAATCCGTTGACGGACAGACAGAAATGAAGGCGGGAGTTGTTCTGACTATTGATAAAAATATTCAGGCAATATGTGAGCTTATGGAGGATAAGGTCAGTAAGGGTGCTGTTGTTGTCATGGATGTAAGGTCGGGGGATATTCTCGGAATGGCAAGCTTTCCGTCCTACAGCACCGATAAGCTTTCGGATGCACTCTCTAATGAAGATGCGCCGCTTATAAATCGCTGTCTTTATTCTTACAATGTAGGCTCGATTTTCAAACTTGTTACATCTCTGGCGGCCTTTGAACAGGGAATAGATGAAAGCTTTTTGTATGAATGCACAGGAAAAACTGATATAAGCGACCAGACATTTATGTGCCATGACCACAGCGGTCATGGAAAGCTTGACATGACTCAGGCTATGAAGGCTTCCTGCAATACTTATTTTATCGAGCTTTCCAAAAATATTGATACGAATCTTTTTTATGATGTTGCAAAGCGTCTGGGGTTCGGGAGAGCATACTCACTGGCAAGTGGTATTAATTCATCGGGGGGGAATCTTCAGACGATGGAGGAACTTGACATTCCGGCAGAAAAGGCAAATTTTTCATTCGGACAAGGTAAGCTTCTTGCAACCCCACTGCAGATTTGCAGCTTTACAGCTTCAATTGCAAACGAAGGAAAGCTTTATAACCCAAGGCTTGTTATCGGTACGACAGAAAACGGAATTGACATGGATAATATTGAGGAGCAGAAGTATACTCAGGTATTTGACCGTGATACGGCATTTCGTCTGCAGGATCTGATGATTGCTGCTGTAAACGGGAATCAGGAGTCGAATGCAAGACCTTCAAATGTCAGAGCGGCAGGAAAAACCTCTACAGCCCAGACAGGTACTTTTGATGAAAAGGGCGAAGAAATCTGTCATGGCTGGATTACCGGATATTTCCCGCTTAATCAGCCGAAATATGCAGTTACTGTACTGTGTGAAGGAGGCGGCTATGGAAATGAATGTGCAGCACCCATTTTTAAAGATATTGCACAGAGAATAACTGATATTTACGGTAAGTAAGTAGTTTTGGTGGGGATAGTATTGCTTTATCATTTTCTTTATGAAAAAACAAATAATTTTATAATTATGTAACAAACTTTCATGATTTGTGGTAAAAAATCATCTTTTTACTTGACCGGATTGTAATTATGTGTTAAAATTATTTTAATGGAATATTTATACATTATTCCGTGAATAATCGGAGCAATCCGAATGAAAGGTACGTGTTAAAATGGGTGTAGTTCTTACAGCCTCACTTGTTGCAGGCGGTGTTGTTGCATTATGTGCGGCAGGGTCAATGTATGGTGCAAAGACACTTTACAACAAGACAATTCCAAGACAGGATCAGTTAAGAGTTGACCTTAATGAAATGGCTGATGCAAGTCAGTGGGAAGATTACATGAAAATTATCACACCGAATAAGGAATGGCTTATGCAGCGTGAAATGGAGCATATTACAATAAAATTAAAAGATGACCTTACTCTGCATGCAGATTATGTAAAAGCTGACGGTGACGCAGATACAATTGTAATTGCCTCACATGGTTATACAGGCTGTGGTCTTAAAGACTGCGCTTCAATTTCAACATATTTTCTCAAAAAGGGTATTGACTGCCTTATTGTCGATAACCGTGCCCACGGTAACAGTGAGGGGCAGTATGTAGGCTTTGGTATTCTTGACAGATATGATATTTTAAAGTGGATTGATTACGTAAACAATCGTTTTGACAAAAAGAAGAAGATTGTTCTTTACGGTGTTTCAATGGGCGGCGCAACAGTGCTTATGACAACAGGCTTTAAAGACCTTCCTGACAATGTAAAGGCTGTTATTGCCGACTGTGCATTTACTTCTCCTTATGACGTATTTGCTCATGTGCTTAAAAAGGATTATCACATGGCTGAATTTCCGGTAATGAACATAAATAATGTTATGTGCCGTAAGAAAGCCGGCTATGGCTTCAGGGATTATTCTACTCTTACAGCTGTAAGTGAAACGAATATTCCTATACTGTTTATTCACGGAGACAAGGATAACTTTGTTCCTACATGGATGAGTGAGAAAAACTATGAAGCCTGCAATTCCCCTAAGGAGCTTCTTATAGTAAAGAATGCAGGGCATGCTGCAAGCTACTACGAGAATACTCAGCAGTATGAAGAAAAGGTTACTGCATTCATGGAAAAGTATGTAAAATAATATAGGGTGATTAAAAATGAAAGAAATTATTATTAATGGTTCGCCGATGAAGTGTTATCCGCTGACAGCGGCACAGAGACTTCATTATTATACAATAAAATACTGTCCTTTTCATCAGGTGCTTTGTATAGGTACGGGACTTTATTTTAAGCAGGATATCAATTTTGATGTGCTGAAGGAATCTATCTACGAAGCATACAGACGTATGGATTCAATGAGACTTCGCTTTGTTCATGATAATGAAACCGATTCTGTTTATCAGTATGTTGTGCCTTTTGAGGAAAGAGATATTCCGCTTATCGACTTTTCAAATGACAGCGAGGAGCATGCGCACAATACTTTGCGTAAATGGACAGCAGAACCATTTGAAAGATATAATTCACCAATGAACAAGGTGATGATGATAAAGCTTCCAAACGGTTATAACGGTACATATCTGAAGGTAGACCATATGACAATGGACTCAAGCTCAATTATTGCATTCAGCCGTGACGTTATTGAAATATACTGCTCAAAAATGTACGATTTCCCTATGCCGAAGGAAATGCAGTCATACCTCAAGGCAGTTGAAAAAGACCTTGAATATGAGAATAATTCTGCAGCAAAGCAAAAGGATGAAGAATTCTGGAAAGCTGAAATTGAATGTGAAAACGAACCGATGTACACAGACTTTACAGGTATGGGTAGACTTCTGACTCAGAGAAGGGAAAGCGGCAATCCGGAGCTTCGCAGTGCCGTTATTACTTCAACTACACTTGACGCTTCAATTTCTGTATATCACCTTGAAGATGATGCCTCTGCAAAGCTTATGAAGTTCTGTACAGAAAACAGGGTTCCTATGGCAAACCTTCTTCTTATGGGACTTCGTACAGTTCTTTCAAAGTTCAATGATGATGAAAAGGATGTTTCAATCAAGAGCTGTATAGCAAGAAGGGGAACACTCCTTGAAAAGCGTTCCGGCGGTACAAGAATTCATTTCTTCCCGCTTCGTACAATTATTGAACCGGAAGCTACGTTCCTTGAAGCACTCCAGATAATTCAGCAGGAACAGAATAAACTGTTCAGACATGCAAATTATGACCCTATCGAGCTGACAATGAAGCGTTCAATGTACAGAAAGTTTGCACCGGGTGCAAGCTATGAAAGTATAAACTTTACATACCAGCCTCTTACAATGAAGCAGACATCTCCGGATGTTCCTGACATTGAATACAAGAGCTTCTGGTATACAAACGGTGTTGCGGCGTCACCTCTTTATCTTACAGTTATGCACCGTCCGGAGGATAACGGTCTTAACTTTAACTTTGAATATAAAAAGGACGTTGTAACAGAGCATGAGATGGAATATCTCTATTATTACCTTTGCCGTGTACTTTTCAGAGGAATTGAAGACCCGAATCGTACAGTCGGTGAAATACTTGAAATGATTTAAGGAGAAATGAGCTATGATGGAAAAATTTAAGGAAATTATCTGTAATTATGTTGATGTTGATGCGGACACTATCACAGAGGATTCAAGATTTATCGAGGACCTTGGAATGAATTCATATGACTTTATGTGTCTTATAGGTGAGCTTGAAGCTGCTATGGATGTGCAGGTTGAGGAGCAGGATGTTGTTAATCTTTCAACAGTAGGTGACGCTATCAAGTATATCGAATCACTTCAGAACTAAGGAGTTATTTATGGATAAGAATAATGTTAAAACCCTTCTTGACCTTGTAAAGCAGTCTGCCGCTGAATTCGGTGACAGAATACTCATCAAGGAAAAATGCGGTACTGAAATTGTTGAAAAGGACAGAAAAACATTTTATGCGGATGTACTTCGCACAGCGGAATTCCTGAAGGAAACAACAGGCGGTGAAAAGGTACATGCAGCTGTTATCGGTCTTACAAGCTATAATTATCTTGTAAGCTATTTCGGTACTGTTTCAAGCGGAAATGTTGCAGTTCCACTTGATGCACAGCTTTCTTGTGAGGACATAGCAGACCATATCAACAGAGCTGATGTAACTGTGTTCTTCTACGATGCACGTTATGCGCCGATGATTCCGGCTATAAAAAAGCTGTCACCTCAGATTAAGACATATGTTGCTATGCAGCAGAATGATGAGGCAGACAATAACCTTACGGATATTCTTGCAAAGTATGAACCAAAGGAGCAGGCGCCTGTTTCGGCTGATTCACTTGCGGCTATTGTTTATACATCAGGTACAACAGGTCTTAGCAAGGGCGTTATGCTCACTCATGGAAATCTTATTGACAATACAATGTGTCAGGACAATGAAGCAACTCCTGATGACTCGGTTCTTACAGTTTTGCCGATACACCATGTTTACTGCTTTACATGTGACATTTTATGCTCACTCAGATATGGTGATACAATATGCGTAAACGATTCACTTATGAGAATTGCTCAGAATCTGCAGCTTTTCAAGCCGACAATACTTCTTCTTGTACCAATGATTGCACAGACAATCTGCAAGCAGATTAAAGCTGCGTCAGCTGCGAAGAAAATTCCGGCTGCAGCAGTTGCACAGGCGTTTTTCGGCGGTAACCTGAAGGGAATATTAAGCGGTGGTGCATATCTTCCGCCGGAAGTTGTAGCAGAATATAAGAGCTATGGTATTCCTATAAGTCAGGGTTATGGTATGACAGAATGTTCACCGAGAATTTCTACAGCCACAGTTGATACTGTCAATGTAGGTGATGTGGGAACAGTTGTAAACGGCTGTACAGTAAAGATTGTTGACGGTGAGATTACTGTTAAGAGTCCATCTGTAATGCAGGGTTACTACAAGAACCCTGAAGCAACGGCAGAAGCTCTTACAGAGGATGGCTGGCTCAGAACAGGAGACTTAGGTTATGTTGACGACCAGAACAGAGTCTTCATTACAGGTAGAAAGAAAAACCTTATTATTTTAAGTAACGGTGAAAATGTTTCTCCGGAGGAACTTGAAAACAAATTTGTGACTGTAGACCTTATTGCCGAAATTATAGTTTATGGTGAAGAAGGCTTTGTGACAGCTGAAATATTCCCGAATCCTGATATGACTAAGAATATGAGCAGGGAAGAACTTGTCGCTGCACTTAATGAGGAGATTAAGAAGGTTAATGGTACACTTTCATCCTCAAAGACTATACGCAGACTCCGTGTCAGAGAAACAGAATTTGACAAGACTCCGTCAAAGAAGATTAAAAGAACAATGCAGACTTCACAGGGTGAGCTTGTGTAAGCTGTTTTGAATAAAAAATATAAGAAGGAAAGAGAAAAATGACATACGAGGAAATTTTTGAAAAATCAAAGGAAATTATAATGCAGGCAGATGTAAGCGGATTTGATAATCATCTTGCAATTCAGGTTGATATTACAGGTGAGGGTGAAGGTGCTTTCTACATAGAGCTTAAAGATAAACAGCTTCATGTTGAGCCATATGAGTACTATGACCATGACTGCAAATTCATTATTTCAGCAAAGCACTTTTTTAAGCTTATTGATGGTTCATTGAATCCTGTTGTTGCTTTTACAACAGGCAGACTGAAGGTTGAGGGAAGCATTGATAAGGCGCTTGAATTTCAGAAGATAGCAGAGGCTGTAAATGTAAATTCGGTGAAGGCATCTGCTAAAAATACGAAAAAAGCTGCAAAAGCTGCGAAAAAAACGACAGCAGGCAAGACAACTAAATAGACAATGCTTGTAAGCTGATAATAAAAAGGGTTCAGAACGTTCTGAACCCTTTTTTATTATAACAGCCACGGCATTCTTCATGGTAAAGATGGCCGTTGTTTTTAAATGTGATGGCAGTAGAAAGGATATCTCCAAACAGATACACATTTATATAATTATCAGGATTATATTCGCATCCGTTTAAACTTTCTTCTACAAGCTCAATATCATTAAAAAAGTCCGAATCTTCCTTAATAGCTTAGGTGTCGGAGATTTTAGTTTTACTGTTTTCCGGTTTTATAATATCTATATGTTCTATGTACTGCAGATTTAAACTCAAATACGTGTGGGCTTTAAATGTTCTTATTATGAGTTTATGAAAAATCAATAATAAAAAAGAATTAAAATGCAGTGGATGATATATTTGAGTATATTCATGACAACTGCTCCGTTTATTAGATTATAAAAATAAAAAGCACGTTTTATTTAAACGTGCTTTTTTATGGGGTGGGAGATGGGGGTCGAACCCACGACCTTCGGGACCACAATCCGACGCTCTAACCAACTGAGCTACACCCACCATACTTAACGCTCGTTTAAGAGCGTTAAAAAACTGGTGCGCCTTATTGGACTCGAACCAATGGCTTACTGCTTAGAAGGCAGTTACTCTATCCAGCTGAGTTAAAGGCGCATATGGAGCAGGTGATGGGAATCGAACCCACGTAGCCAGCTTGGAAGGCTGGAATTCTACCATTGAACTACACCTGCATATTTTGTTTTGTTTGATTTACCTCAACCAACGTATATTATTATATCATAGTTTTATGGGTTTGTCAATGGATTTTTGAAAAAAAATAATATTTAGATATAATGTTAATAATATGGAAATAATTTCATATTTAAATAGCAAAAATGCACAATAATTAGTTTTGTTTTTGTAGTAAAAACGAATTGAGCAATAATTAAGATAAGCTATTAAGCTTTTTTATTATAATGGTGCATAAATAATTGCTCTGAATGTAAAAAATATAAATTTATATTTTTCTTTCTAACGTTATTTTTATTATGTACTTTTTGCTTGTACAAAAAGTACCAAAAATACCCAAACTTTCTTATAAAAAGAAAGTTTGAACAAAGAAAATAAAAACTTATAATTGTAACCGAATTCAGACTGTTTCCCCGTAAAAGGCAGTGTCTGACTGATAATAAGCAAACTGTTGAAGATAGTATGCATAAAACGCAATTCTCCCCGCAAATTAAGCTATAGCTTGAGGAAGCTTGAAGGTTCGAACTTACAAATTCTATTTTAATTGCAACCATCTATAAATGGACTTTTAATTTTGTAATTATGAAGTTGCCAGGTACAGGGAAACATTATTATTTAAGTGACAAATTCATGCATAGAATTTTTTCTTTTTGGTCAAGCTTTTTCTGTTTCGAAGAAAAGAAAAAGCTTGTGCATTTCTTT
>SVNU01000069.1 GCA_015066715.1 Ruminococcus sp.
ATTATGACGCTTCAATTTTCTTTGTTCAAACTTTCTTTTTATAAGAAAGTTTGTGCATTCTTTTGTTACTTTTCTTGTGCAAGCAAGAAAAGTAAGGAATATAAACAGAAAGATAAATATAAATTTACCTTCTTCTACAGTCTGGAACGGCGTACCTTTTAAAGGTACGCCGTTATTTTACATTTTTTTAGAATAAATAATTTTTCCCAAAGCCATTGAACATGATAAGCCGAATGTTATTGCAAGGCATGTAATGCAGACTGTTATATTGAAATAGCCGCTTATGATTATTGCAGCCGGTAACATAAGTAAGAATGCTGACGCACCTGCTGCCTGCCCGTGCTTTGCAATCTGCATAGTTCTTTCGTCATTTTCTTTGACGTACTGTTTTTTGAGTTTATCCGGATTTTTAAGAGAAATCAGATTTTTCACCAATCCGAATATCATAATTCCCATAAAAGCGAATGCCATACCTGCAATCATACCGTTCCAGTAGTCGTGCCAGTGGCTGTCTCCTTCGATTGGCTTAATGATTTTCAGAAATGCAAGTGTCTGCACCACGATAAGTGCAATTGCAGAAACTGCAAAAATAATATTATGAACCTTTAATTTGTTACGATATTTTTCCATGATAATCTCCTTTTAAATATTAATTTTCTTCAAATTCCGAAAAATCGAATACTTCCTCAATGGCAAGCCCGAAATAATGGGAAATTTTATAGGCAAGGGGCAAGGAAGCGGTGTACTTGCCATTTTCTATTGATGTTATGGTCTGTCGTGTTGTTCCGACAGCCTCGGCAAGCTCTTCCTGAGAAAGCTTGTTTTTCTTTCTGAGTTCTTTAATAATAGTTTTCATTTTATTTACCTTTCGTTTTGCTAAGTTAACTTTGCATCTTTAGTATAGCATACTTTACATTATTTGTCAAGTATACTTTGCAAAAAAATCGGATTATCCAAAAATTATGGATAATCCGATTTTTTATCTAATCAGAAAAGTGGATTACAATTTATTAATAACCCATTCCCATACCGCCCTGTGGCATAGCAGGAGCTGCTTCCGGAGCAGGAATATCAGCAACAAGGCTTTCTGTTGTGAGTACCATAGCTGATACTGAAGCTGCATTCTGGAGCGCTGAACGTGTAACCTTAGTAGGGTCAACAATTCCTGAAGAAATCATGTCAACATAAACTTCGTTGTAAGCATCAAAGCCGTATCCAACCTTGCCTGACTTGATTATTTCGTTGATAATAACGCTGCCTTCAAGACCTGCGTTCTTTGCAATCTGACGTACAGGTTCTTCAAGTGCCTTGAGAATAATCTGCGCACCTGTCTTTTCATCGCCTGAAAGTTCGTTTGTAAGCTTTTCAACTGCCGGAATAGCATTGATAAGAGCTGTACCGCCGCCTGCTACAATGCCTTCTTCTACAGCAGCCTTTGTAGCTGCAAGAGCGTCCTCAATTCTGAGCTTCTTTTCCTTCATTTCGATTTCAGTAGCTGCACCAACCTTGATAACAGCAACGCCGCCTGAAAGCTTTGCAAGTCTTTCCTGAAGCTTTTCTTTGTCGAAATCTGAAGTTGTAGTTTCAATCTGAGCCTTTATCTGCGCTGTTCTGTTTGCAATTTCAGCGCTGTCACCAGCACCGTCAACAATAATTGTGTTTTCCTTCTGGATAACAACCTGACGTGCCTGACCAAGCTGTTCGATTGTTGTATCTTTAAGTTCAAGACCGAGTTCTTCTGAAATTACTTCACCGCCTGTTAAAATAGCGATATCCTTGAGCATTTCCTTACGTCTGTCACCAAAGCCAGGAGCCTTTACAGCAGCACATTTGAATGTACCTCTGAGGTTATTGAGAATAAGTGTTGTTAAAGCTTCGCCTTCGATATCTTCAGCAATGATTACAAGCTTTTTACCTGACTGAACAAGCTGCTCGAGAAGCGGAAGGATTTCCTGAATAGAAGCGATTTTCTTGTCTGTAATAAGGACGAACGGGTCATCGTAAACAGCTTCCATTTTTTCTGTATCAGTAACCATGTATGGTGAGATATAGCCTCTGTCGAACTGCATACCTTCAACAACTTCGCTATATGTTTCGGCAGTCTTGCTTTCTTCAATAGTAATAACGCCGTCAGCTGTAACCTTTTCCATAGCGTCAGCAATAAGCTCGCCAACCTTTTCGTCCGCTGAAGAAACAGTAGCAACTCTTGCAATATCTGCACTGCCTTCAACTGTCTTTGAGTTTGAGATAACAGTTTCAACTGCTGTTTCAACTGCCTTTGCCATACCCTTTTTAACTATCATAGGATTTGCGCCGGCAGCAATGTTTTTCATACCTTCACGAATCATAGCCTGTGCGAGGAGAGTAGCTGTTGTTGTACCGTCACCGGCAGCATCGTTTGTTTTTGTAGCAACTTCCTTGAGCATCTGTGCGCCCATATTTTCAAAAGCGTCCTCAAGCTCGATTTCCTTTGCAATTGTAACACCGTCATTTGTAACGAGTGGTGCGCCGAATTTTTTGTCGAGAACTACGTTTCTGCCCTTAGGGCCAAGTGTGATTTTAACTGTATCAGCAAGCTTGTCGATACCTGACTGTAAAGACTTTCTTGCTTCTTCGCCGTATTTAATATCCTTTGCCATGTTAATCAATCTCCTTTACAAATATTTGTATATTATTCTACAATAGCCAGAACTTCAGACTGACGGAGGATTGTGTATTCTACGTTATCAACCTTGACTTCAGTACCTGCATATTTGCTGAGTAATACCTTGTCGCCGACCTTTAAATACATTTCAACCTTTTCGCCGTCAACAACTCCGCCCGGACCTACTGCAACAACTTCTGCAATCTGTGGTTTTTCCTTTGAAGCGGCTGCGAGAATAAGACCGCCCTTTGTTGTTTCTTCAGATTCTGTCATTTTAATGACGATTCTGTCTGCCAATGGCTTAATAGTCATATTTATTCCTCCCGAGAATTTTTATTTTAATTAGCACTCGAAGTTTAAGAGTGCTAATTATTATTTTACTAATTTTTTCAGAAAAATCAAGCGTATTTTAGGAGTACAATCTATTTTTGTATTGTTGCACAAAAACTACTGTCTGTTCAGCGGTGATGATGGTGAATGTGCGGTTTGGTTAAAAAATAAAATGTAATAAAGTGGTTTGTAATGTCGAAATATGGGGAATTTTGACAAATAAAAAGTTGTATTTCCTTGACATTCACGTTGACTTTTCCTAAAAATTTTGATAAAATTAATGTATGCAGGATAATTGCAGAGTGTAAAAAGAAGTTTATTTTTTCTGCATTCTGAAATTAATATATGCATACTAATAAAAAGTTGATCTGGTGAAAAAATTGAAAAAAATTCTTATTGTCGATGATGACAAAAATGTTTGCGAGTATTTGAGGCGGAATTTTGAAAAGGAAGGCTTCAAGGTTATAATTTCAAACAATGGCAATGAGGCGATGATTAAATTTCATGCGCTAAGACCTGAAATGGTTATGCTTGATGTATTGCTTACGGGAATGGATGGATGGCAGGTCTGTCGCGAAATACGAAAGATTTCACGTATACCTATAATTTTTATTACATCAAAATCGGATATATTTGATATGATGCTGGGATTTGAAATTGGTGCTGATGATTATATTTTAAAGCCTTTTGATGTCAGAGAGGTCATAGCAAGAGTCAGAGCTATACAAAGAAGAATAGCTGTTGAAAAGCCTAAGTTTACCACCAAAGAAATCTTTTACGAAAACATTCATATAAATCTTACGGATTATACTGTGAAGATAAACGGTGATGTTGTGGATATTCCACCAAAGGAAATTGAGCTTCTTTATTATATGGCTTCAAATCCCAACAGAGTTTTCACAAGAGACCAGCTTCTTGACTCAGTCTGGGGAGTGGATTTTTACGGAGAGACAAGAACAGTTGATGTTCATATAAAAAAGCTTCGTCAAAAGCTTGAGGGAGCTTCTGACAAGTGGAATCTTACAACTGTATGGGGAGTAGGATATAAATTTCAGATTTTATAAAAATGGGTAAGGATAAAATGGATAGTACAAACGAAAAAAAAGATGAACTTCTTGAATTGTTTTCGAAAATTTCCGAGGAAAAATCGGAAGATAATATGAATCCCGAAAATAATCCGGAGGAAATTTCGGAAAAAATTACAAATTTTGAAAATGATATTTTTCGTGATATAGAAGAAAATGCAGACATAAAGAAAAAAGAGCGAAAAAGCGGAAGGCTGGATAAGATACTGCTTATTATTTTTGCGTTTCTTATGCTTTTATCGGTTGTCGGTCTTTCTGTTTACTGCATTATAACAGATATTACGAGTGTAAACCTGAATTCTGTAAATGGCGTACGGGAACGGTTTGCTTTAAATGTTTCGGATAAGCCGCCTGTTGAACAGGCATATATGGACGAAAACGGTAAATATACCGTTGAAGGTGTTGCTGCTGTTATAAGTCCAAAGATAGTGGAAATTTACGTATATAAAGATAAGAATTCAGAAATAATTTCCAAATCAGGTTCAGGGATTATAATTTCGCACGACGGATATATTGTTACAAATACGCATGTTCTGGATGATGCTGAAAAGTATGTTGTTAAAACACATGATGGCGCAACATACAATGCAGAGCTTAAAGGGAGAGATGCGAAAACCGATATAGCGGTTGTAAGAATAAATGCAACCGGACTTATACCTGCACAATTCGGTGATTCCAATCAGGTTGTTCAGGGGGAATCGGTTATTTGCGCCGGAAATCCTGAAGGACTTACAGGTTCAATTACCGAAGGCATTGTATCTGGACTTAACCGTAAAATCAGAACCGAACAAACCGGCTTTGAGATGAACTGCATTCAGACAGATGCTGCTATAAGTCCCGGAAATTCGGGCGGTGCGCTTGTCAATATGCATGGTCAGGTTATTGGTATTATTTCTTCGAAATATGCCGCGACAACTTCTGAAGGTCTTGGCTTTGCAATTACTATTAATGATGCTAAGCCAATCATTGAGGAACTTATAAATCAGGGATATGTAAGCGGACGTGTAAGAATAGGGATTACATTCTATTCAGCATATGCAAATTATATGAATGTTATGTTTGAGGAAGAATTCGGTTTTGACATTCCAAAGGAGCTGGAAAACAGTCTTTGGATTGATGAAATAAGTGAGGATTGCGATATATCAAATACAGAGCTTAAACCCAAGGATTTTATTCTTAGCATTGACGGAAAGAAGGTCAGTGATTATGAAAGCCTTGAAAGCGTTATTAAGGGCAAATCCGGTGGAGATACAGTTACAGCTAAGTGTGCAAGAGTGTCGGATAAGGGCGAAATAAGTTACTTTGATATTGAGTTTAAGCTTATGACGGATACGTCAGGGGACTTTTAAAAAATATATAAATATATAATCAAAGAGAGGACATTGTCCTCTCTTTTCTGCTATACAAAATGATAAATTTATATTTACCGCTATATTCTTGTTCTTAACTTTCTTTGCTTGTGCAAAGAAAGTTACAAAGAAAGCACATAAACTTTTTTCTTTTCTTCGAAACAGAAAAAAGTTTAATCAAAAAAGAAAAAGTTTCTTACATGAATTTGTCGCTTAAATAATAATGTTTCCTTGTACCTGTCAACTTCATAATTACAAAATTAAAAGTCCATTTATAAATGGTTGCAATAAAAAAATAATTTGCAGGTTTATAATTTCAAGGCTTTCTCAAAATAAAAGCATTAAAAACATGGGTGGAATATGTCTGAAGTTGGCTTTTAATTATGAGTTTGCTTATTATCAGTCAGACACTGCCTTTTACGGGGAAACAGTCTGAATTCATCCACAGTTTTAAGTATTATTTTCTTTGTTCAAACTTTCTTTTTATAAGAAAGTTTGTGTGTTCTTTTGAGCTATTTTATCATTAGCACAAGCGAAGCGAAGTGATAATGAATGAAAATAGCCATGCACAGCTGGTACTTTTTGCACAAGCAAAAAGTACATAATGAAAACAAAGGTCAGAACGCTTAATATAAATTTATTGGCTAAGCTGAAGTTTTAAAAGCCTTGCAGCGTTTTTATAAAGGATTTTTTCTTTGTCATCCTCGGATATATCCAACTTTTTAATCATGCTTATTTCGTTGGCAGGGCTGTCCCACGGGCAGTCGCTTGCCATTAATATTCTGTCCGTGCCGTGCTTTTGAATGATTCTTTCAAGAATTTTCTGTCCGATTTCTCCGGATGTAAAGCTGACATCAAGATAAATTTCACCGTCTGTTCCGGCAATATACCGTTCAACCTGTTCCCAGCGATACATCCCGCCGAGGTGTGCAAGAATTATTGTAAGCTTTGGAAAATCTTTGTGTACCTGTGCAAATGCTTTGGGCTTTCCGTGAACTTTGTCGGGCGAAAGAGGGTCATAACCGGCATGAAAAAGGACAGGAAGTCCAAGCTTCTCGCATTTTTCATATATCGGATAGGCTTTTTCATCATCCGCAAAAAAATTCTGGTAATCAGGATGAAGCTTTACTCCGTACAAACCCGATTTTTTTATTTGCACAAGCTCATCGCATGCATCTTTCGCATCAGGATGAACGCTGCCGAATGGATAAATCCTGTCCGACATTATTTCCTGTGCCCAGCTGTTTATGATTTTTTGCTGCGACGGCTTTGTTGCTATGGGGAGTACTACGGATTTGTCAACGCCACATTTATCCATGTGCTCCAGAAGTCCGCTTATTGTGCCGTTTGTATATGGCTTTATTCCGGATGTCTGTGTAAGGCTTCCCATTGCTTTTTCTACAATTTTATCGGAAAATGCATGTGTATGAAAATCGATAATCATTTTAAAAAAACTCCTTATTTATCAGGTTTATGTAATAATGGTATACCCTGAAATAAAATTTGTCAATTATTATTTTAAAAAAATACTTGCATTTTTTTAAAAATGTGTTAGAATATAAATAAGCAGTATTGATGCTTTATTACATATTACATATGGAGGTGTATTTTAAATGGCATACAAAATTACAGATGAATGCATCGGTTGTGGTGCATGTGCAGGTGAATGTCCTGTAAGCGCTATCTCAGAAGCAGATGGCAAGTATGTAATTGATGCAGCTACTTGCATTGATTGCGGCGCATGTGCAGGTGCATGTCCTGTAGCAGCTCCAGTTGCTGAATAATTCAGACATAAAACGCTCTCACTTTTGTGGGAGCGTTTTTTATTATCTGAACAGCTGAACCCAGTAATAGCCGTAAGGCGAATTGGGAGCATATACATATCCGACGCCAAGCTCTGTAAAATCAGAATTAATGATATTAGCATAATGACCGCTTGAGTTTACCCACTGATTCATAACACCCTGCGGTGTCGAACTGCCGGCAGCTATGTTTTCGCCTGCATTGTAATAGGTAATTCCGAATTCACTGTAAATTGAGGACCAGCTCTGACCATCCGGTCTTGTATGTGAAAACAGCTCGGTGATTTCCTGTGCTCTTACCATGGCAGCAGAACACATTTTGCTATTAAGAGTAAGAGGTTCAGCGCCGACTGCTTCACGCTTTGCATTGACAATTTTCAGAACTTCTTCTGCGTATACTTTAGCGGTATCAGCCTGTGAAACTGTTGTGGCAACTGTAGTCGTTGTAGTTGCCGGAGTGGTGGTGACGGCAGGCTGTGTTTGAGATGGTGATTCGCCCGGATATACATTGTACAGTAAGAGTCTTTTCGGAAAAATCAGGTCGAATATATCAACATCAAGGTCATCATCCATATCGCATGCATAAAAATCAGGGATTTCAGAAATCTGCTTTGTCAGATACTGCTGTAATATAATAACATCTTCTTCATTTATGTTACTATCACTGTTTGCATCACCGTAATAGCTGAAAGCTGATACGGTATCCGAAGAACTGAAGCTGCAATTTAATGCATTCGGCAGTACAGCTGCGGCGCTCAGAGCGCATAAAAATGAAGTTATTTTCTTTTTCGGAAAATTTTTCATGGTACCTCCTGTGTCTGAAATATTGGTTTATATTGTATATAAACATTATATCATAAGAAAAATAACATAGCAATTATAAAAAAATGGTGTAATACACAAAATTCAACACTGTAATTCGTTATTTTGCACAATAAAATAATAAGTCAAAATGACCAGTATTTTATTTTAAATTTAAAGTGATTTGTATAATTTCTATTGAAAAAGCCGTATTTACGTGCTTTTTGGGGTGTCAAAGAATGCCAAACACTACTTGAGGAAGTGGTTTGGGGTCAAAAAAATCTACATACTGCCCATTGACATTTTTGTTTGATTTGTGTTATAACTAATATAAAGAAAAATAGAAATTAGAAATCAAAAGAAAAATATCGGAGGAAGACAGTTATGACATATAAAGAAATAGTTGAAAAGGTAAAAAAGAATTTCGGCACTGCCGATGTAAGCAATTACGAAGACCATCTTGCGCTTCAGATTAACATTACAGGTGAAGGCGAAGGTTCATTCTATGCTGAAATCAATGATGGAAAGCTTTCTATCGAACCATATGATTACAACGATAACAATGCTATGATTACAGCTTCAGCTGATGATATTATTAAAATTTTCAGCGGTAAGCTTGATATTAACAAGGCAGCAGAAGCAGGTAAGGTTGAGATCGCCGGAGATTACGCAAAGGCATTATCTATTCAGCCTGTAATTGAAAACAACAAGAAGCCTGCAAAGAAGACTACAGCAAAGAAGACTACAGCAGCTAAGAAAACTACAAAAACAACAGCTGCAAAGAAGACTACAGCAAAGAAGACAGCTGAAAAGGCTGAAGCTAAGTCAGTAGCTAAGACTGTTAAGGAAACAGCGGCAAAGACAACAGCTGCCAAGACAACAGCTGCAAAGTCATCAAGAACAGCAAAAAAAGGCTGATAAATGATATATTTTGTCAGACGTTCATTTGAAGCTGATAAAAATAAGCTTAATCATAAAAAACAACTGAAAAACGCTGTGGATGGCATTTTAAAAAATGCATTTGCAAAAATGGGAATTGATTACAGCAGACAGCAGCTTTGCTTTAACAGTTACGGTAAACCGTATCTTGATAATCGCCCTGACATTTTCTTTAATATCAGTCACTGTGAGGGATTGGCGGTATGTACCATTGCCGGTTCCGAAACAGGTATTGATGCAGAAAATATCCGTGAATGGCGTCCGAGAGTTGCGCAAAGGGTTTTTACCCAAAAGGAACTGAATGCTCTGGAAAATTCCGACAATAAGGACGAATTCTTTTTCAGAATATGGACCTTAAAGGAAAGTTTTGTCAAAGCGCTGGGTATTGGCATATCATATCCTATGAAAACCTGTGAATTTCTGTTTGAAGATGACAGAATTTATGCAAACGGATGTGATGGATATTCCTTTATGCAGGTTGTTTTGAATGATGAGTTTATATGTTCATTATGCATTAATGACTCTGACAAATGCAGCAACAGGCTGCACAGGATAAGTAAAGAAGATGAGTTCTTTACAATTGATTTATGATATTTTCATTGGTCTTTTCAAGGCCTTTAATAGCACGACAGCAGGTCGTGCGTGATCCCCCTCTCTCTGCACCGCATATTCTTTATAGCGGTGCTCTTTTTGTCTGAAAACATATTTATAAAAAAATACAGCCGACAGCAAAACTTTTGTGAATTTTGTTGTCGGCTGCAATTGTATGTGGTTAATGAATGCCTACTTTGTTATCCTTGAAATCTTCAAGTCTTGATTCATATGCTTTTATCGTTTCCGGTTCAAATGCAAGGGTACGTTCCTTTCCGCAAAGCTTGTGAAGAAGCATTTTTGTAAAATAAGGGTTCAGCACAAGAAGCGGACCTAAAAGATATGTTCCATAAAAATTGTTTTTTACATATCCTTCTATGAAATCTGTTTTATTCATCGGAACACCTTTGCTCATCTTTACAAAAGGCGTCAAGTCGTCTCCTATGAAGCCTTCTGTAAACTGCGCTCTGAAAGCGGCAATTTCCATGTCCTCGTATTTTCCAAGTACAAGTCCGCTGAATCGGTGAAGCATGTCACGCTTTGCATGGAAATTATTTATTCCGAGACACTTGACTACAGTACCGTCCTTATCTGCAATTTCCTTTCCGAATATTTCGTGGGAATTACCTGTCATAAGGAAAACTACGCCTTTGTCAATAAGTTCTTCAATGCGGCTTTTATAGGGCTTGAGCCGCTCTATAACCTGAAGCTGGGTGTTTTCGGTCATAGGTCCCATGTAAATCATGTTGACGTCATTTTCGGCGAAATGAGGTTTATCATTCAGCCCTGTGCTTATATATTCTGCTTCCGGAAGGCACAGCTTTAAGTAACGCATATTCCCACTGTCGCCGAAAAGGTTGCATACCTCCGGAAAAAGTTCTTCTATTACTATACTCATGATTATTCTCCCTGTACACTATCTAAGGATTTAAGCTGCTGCTTTATGCTGCTGAGCGATTCTGTATTAAACAAGTCATACATAATGATAATTTTATCGGCAAGCTCCTGCTTAAGAAGCTTTACTGTGTCTGTTTCGTTACGGCAGCAGAAAATTTTCTGCTTGTCAACTCCTGCAATAAGAAGTCTTACCATATAGTCATCAGCTCTTTTTCCACCGACAATAATCTGTTTTATGTCTTTGCCCTTGAAAAATTCAAAATCAGTTTCGTAAATCCATGCAATGTTTTCAGAGGTGCGTTTTGCGTCATATAAATCCTCGAGAATCATAATAACTGCTTTATCGCCCTTTTCTTTTCTGACAAAATCGCATACACCTGAACAGGCAACAGGGTTCTGACCCTTTGCAAGAGAGATTATAACCTCCTTGCCGCCGACTGTAAAGCTGTCATATCTTGACTTTACGACCTTTACCTTTGACATTGATTCTGCAACCTGTTCATATGAAAGACCAAAGCTTCTTGCAAAAGTAACTGCCGCACCTGTGTTGTAAAGGTCTGTAATACGGTTGTTTGGAAGCTTGTAACGTTCCTCCTTGCCGTTATGCATAATAACAGCTTCACCGTTTTCACATGCGGTTACCTCAAAATCAATTTCCGGCGATTTAAAGCCGCAGCTGCATGAGGCACGTCCGATGTGGTTATAATGCCTGAATGAAAAATCAAGCTTGCTGCCACATTCAGGACAGTTTACAATGTCGCAGATGATATTGTCAAGGGTAGGATTTTCGTCTTTAAGCTGTGCAATACCAAAATGTACTCTTTCATTTTTTGGGGCAAGCCTGTTACTGATAAGGTCATCTCCATTTAAAACAAGCTTTGTTTTTGACGGAATATTGCTGTTTAAAATGTTGAAAATAAATTCTGTATGAGCATTTCTTTTCATTGAATCACGCTGCAGATTTGTACAGACAAGCCAGTCAGGTCTGACGCATGGCAGAACCCTTGCGGCACTGCGCTCGTCAACCTCGAGAACAGCAGTATCTGTTTTAAAACCGCCCTTTAATGTGCAGTTATCCAGAAGCAGTGAAGCAATACCTGTATCAACATTTCCTCCGAAGCTGTTGTTTATTATGTTGTAGCCGTTATCCGTAAGAATGTTGTTAATCATGTTTGAAACGGTTGTTTTGCCATTTGTCCCAGTAACTGCAATAACCGTTTCAGGCATATCGAAATGCTTTAACAAATCCGGATAAAACATAAGCATTATTTCGCCCGGAAGATTTGTTGCGTTACGCTTTAAAAGGCGCATAAGCTTTATAATGAATTTTGCGCCTATTACTGATATATAAAATCTTAATGGTTTTCTCATTTTAACTTCCCCGATGTATTTTTAATTATACTTTTATAATATCATTTTTAACACAAAATGTCAAATTATAACTTCGGAAAAAGTCGGAAGATGCATGATTTTTGTAAAATGCGCATATAAAAAGTTAGTGTTGACATACTAACTTTTTATATGATAAAATCAAATAAAATAAGGCGTATTGCGTCAGGGGATTGATCATGCGGAAGAACATGCGGAGGTCAATTACATAGTGGCTCATGGTATTTCGACAACCCTTAACGGTGAAAGAGCCATAATCGGAAGCAGACATTTTGTATGTGAGGATGAAGGGATAGTTATAACTCCGGAGCAGCAGCGGACTATAGATGAACAGTCGGGTGCGTGCTCGGTGGTTTATCTTGCCATAGGCGAGAAGCCTGTAGCGACGTTATGTATATCAGACCTTCCGAGAACTGAAGCGAAGGAAGCAATCCGTATGCTGAAGGATGTCGGAATAGAAAATGTTGTTATGCTTACCGGCGACAGTGAAAAGGCGGCAGAAATAATTTCGGCTCAGCTTGGTATTGATAAGTATTATGCACAGGTTCTTCCAGAGGATAAGCATTCGATGATAGAACATATGAAGTTATCAGGCAGACGGGTGATTATGGTTGGTGACGGAATAAACGATGCTCCGGCACTGGCGGCGGCAAACGTATCTGCTGCAATGAGTGATGCTTCTGATATTGCAAAGGAAACTGCCGATATTACGTTAAGAGGTGCTGACCTTATGGAGCTTGTGCGCCTTCGTATATTAAGCCAGCAGCTTATGAAGCGTATTAATGATAATTATCGCTTTATTGTTGTATTCAATTCGGCGCTTTTGATTTCCGGACTTGCCGGATTAATTTCGCCGTCATTGTCGGCGTTTCTGCATAATGCATCCACTATGGGAATATGTGCCAAAAGCATGAGAAAGCTTAAACTTAAAGAAAAATAAAAGCGAACCCTCGTCTTAAAAGACGAGGGTTCGGACAATAGAGAGTATAAATTTATATTTACCAGCGTGACGCTGGACCCATATTGCGGTTTAATTCACTTATAAATCAAAATAAACTCCGCATATTATATTAAGATTATATATTTATATTTAGCTTTCAAACTTTCTGTTCATT
>SVNU01000070.1 GCA_015066715.1 Ruminococcus sp.
CGCAGTTCTCCCCGCAAATTAAGTTGTAGTTTGAGAAAGCTTGAAATTTCGAACTTACAAATTCTATTTTAATTGCAACCATCTATAAATGGACTTTTAACTTTGCAATTATGAAGTTGCCAAGTACAAGGAAACATTATTATTTAAGTTACAAATTTATGTAAGGAATTTTTTCTTTTTTGCTGACTTTTTTCTTTTCAAGAAAAGAAAAAAGTTTGGGTGTTCTTTGGTTCGTTTCTTGCACAAGCAAGAAATGAACAGAAAGTATGAAAGATAAATATAAATTTATATTTATCTTTCTGTTTATATTCTTTACTTTTCTTGCTTGCACAAGAAAAGTAACAAAAGAATGCACAAACTTTCTTATAAAAAGAAAGTTTGAACAAAGAAAATATTATGCTTGAAATTGTGGCAAAGCTCAGACTGTTTCCCATTAAAAGAACTACCATACCCGATAAAAAGCAAACTGTTGCAGATAGTCTTCATAAAACGCAATTCTCCCCGCAAATTAAGTTGTAGTTTGAGAAAGCTTGAAATTTCAAACTTACAAATTCTAATTTAATTGCAACCATCCGCAAATGGACTTTTAACTTTGTAATTATGAAGTTGACAGGTACAGGGAAACATTATTATTTAAGTGACAAATTCATGCATAGAATTTTTTCTTTTTGGTCAAGCTTTTTCTGTTTCGAAGAAAAGAAAAAGCTTGTGCATTTCTTTGGTTCGTTTCTTTGTGCAAACAAAGAAATGAACAGAAAGTTTGAAAATTAAATATAAATATATAATCTTATTATAATATGCGGAGTTTATTTTAATTTATAAGTGAAATAAACCGCAATATGGGTCCAGTACCCAAATGGTATTTGTGTTTCAATTCAAATCGAAGATTTGATGAAACACTGGCACGTCACGCTGGTAAATATAAATTTATGTCAGAAATTCACTCTTTCATAAACCTTCCCTGTTAAACTAAAATCGGATACACATAATGTGTATCCGATTTTGAAATTATTTAAAGTATCTTACACCATTTTCAAAGATTCCCTGATCCTTATTACCTGCAACATTCTTACAAATATCGTAACCAATACGTTCGCTGTGACCCATCTTACCGAGTACACGGCCATCCGGAGAAGTGATACCTTCAATCGCTTCCATAGATGTATTAGGATTGTATCTGATATCCATTGACGGCTTTCCGCTAAGGTCAACATACTGTGTCGCAATCTGACCATTATTTGCAAGCTTTACAATAAGTGACTGCGGAGCAACAAAGCGTCCCTCACCATGTGAAATTGCTATTGTGTGAACGTCACCCACATTGCTGTTGCTGAGCCATGGTGACTTATTAGAAGCAATTCTTGTATTTACCATCATTGACTGATGTCTTGCAATAGTATTGAATGTAAGTGTAGGAGATTCGTTTGTCATGTCTGTAATTTCACCATAAGGTACAAGACCAAGCTTTATAAGTGCCTGGAAACCATTACAGATACCCAACATAAGACCGTCCTTGTTCTTGAGAAGCTCATGAACAGCATCCTTAACCTTTGGATTTCTGAAGAATGCCGTAATAAACTTACCGCTTCCCTCCGGCTCGTCACCGCCACTGAAACCACCAGGAATCATGATAATCTGTGACTGCTTGATTATCTTCACAGCCTCATCAACAGATGCCTCAATATCTGACGCACTTAAATTCTTGACAACCATTATTTCAGCCTCTGCACCGGCTCTTTCAAATGCTCTTGCTGTGTCATATTCACAGTTTGTACCCGGAAATACAGGTATAAACACCTTAGGCTTTGCCGCCTTTATTGCCGGGAATGCTCTCTTTGAAGCATTGTGCTCATAAGCTTCAACAGCAGCAAGCGAAGTCTTGATTCTGCATGGATATACAGGTTCAAGCTTGTCCTCCCATGTTTTCTGGAGTGAATCAAGAGAGAGTGTGCAGTTATGAGTAAAGATATTGTAGTCATGTACTGTCTTACCGAGAACCACTTCACTGTCAGCCGCTTCACCGTCAATTTCAATTATGAAAGCACCATAGTGCGGCATAAAGAGTTCTTCTTCCGAAAGCTTGGTTTCAAATTTGAAGCCTATTCTGTTACCAAAGCACATCTTTGCGATACCTTCGGCAACACCGCCGCCGCCAAGTGTCCAGACTGCCTTTGCTCTGCCCTCGTCAATCATATTTTCAACGTATGTGAATGTATTTCTTACACTTTCAAATATCGGCAGACCGTTTTCATCATAGTCAGGACGGATAATAATTACTGTACTGTTTTCATCCTTGAATTCAGGTGAAACAACCTTGCGGCTTGAAGCTGTCGAAACAGCAAATGAAACAAGTGTCGGAGGAACATCGATATTTTCAAATGTACCGGACATTGAGTCCTTACCGCCGATAGCACCGCATCCCATTTCAAGCTGTGCCTTGAACGCACCAAGAAGTGCAGCCATAGGCTTGCCCCAGCGCTGAGGATTATTCTGTGTTCTTTCAAAGTATTCCTGGAAAGTAAGCCAGCAGTGTTCATATTTACCGCCTGCCGCAACAACCTTGGCAATAGATTCAACTACTGCAAGCATTGCACCATGATACGGACTCTTTTCGCTGATAAACGGATTGAAGCCCCAGCCCATAACGGAGCATGTATCAGTCTGTCCTTTAAGAACAGGAATTTTCGCCGCCATTGCCTGTGTCGGTGTAAGCTGATACTTACCGCCGAACGGCATAAGAACTGTTGACGCACCGATTGTTGAGTCAAACTTTTCAACAAGTCCCTTCTGTGAGCAAACATTAAGGTTTGCCATTAAAGCGTCCCAGCCTTCTGCATTGTCAGCATAAGGGCATGTAGCACTTGTATCAGGATTGCCGATGCTTATATCTGTGTGCTTTGCCGCACCGTTTGAATTGAGGAATTCTCTTGAGAGGTCAACAATTGTAACGCCGTTCCAGTTCATCTGGAGTCTGTTTGTATCAGTAACATCTGCAACAACAGTTGCTTCAAGGTTTTCCTTGTGCGCTTCAAAAAGGAACTTTTCAACGTCTTCCTTTGCAATCACAACTGCCATTCTTTCCTGTGACTCACTGATTGCAATTTCTGTACCGTCAAGACCCTCGTACTTTTTAGGAACAGCATTAAGATCAATAACAAGACCGTCTGTCAGCTCACCTATAGCAACAGAAACACCGCCTGCACCAAAGTCGTTGCAGCGCTTAATCATCTTTGTAACATCAGGATTTCTGAAAAGTCTCTGAAGCTTTCTTTCTTCCGGCGGATTACCCTTCTGAACCTCAGCACCGCAGCTTTCAAGTGACTCAAGTGTGTGTGATTTTGAAGAACCTGTAGCACCGCCACAGCCGTCACGACCTGTTTTACCGCCGAGAAGTACAACAACGTCACCGGGAACAGGTGCTTCACGTCTGATATTTTCAGCAGGAGCTGCACCAACTACCGCACCGATTTCAAGTCTCTTTGCAACATAACCCGGATGGAAAATTTCGGAAACATGACCTGTTGCAAGACCAATCTGGTTACCGTATGAGCTGTAACCATTAGCCGCACCAACAACAATCTTTCTCTGCGGAAGCTTACCGGAAATTGTATCTTCAACAGGAACAAGCGGATTTGCTGCACCTGTAACTCTCATTGCCTGATATACATATGAACGTCCTGAAAGCGGGTCACGGATAGCACCGCCAAGGCAGGTAGCCGCACCGCCGAACGGTTCGATTTCAGTCGGATGGTTATGAGTTTCATTCTTGAACATCAGAATCCAGTCCTGCTCACCATCGTCAGTATTGACCTTTATTTTAACAGAGCATGCATTGATTTCCTCACTCTCATCAAGGTCATTGAGTTTACCGTCAGCCTTGAGTTTTTTAACAGCAAGTGTTGCCATATCCATGAGAGTAACCGGCTTTTCGTTTCTGCCGAGCTCATCACGTATATTAAGATATAAATCATATGTTTCCTTGATATACGGAGAATCTATGTTTACATTTTCAATGTTTGTTGAGAATGTTGTATGACGGCAATGGTCAGACCAGTATGTATCAATCATTCTGATTTCTGTAATAGTAGGGTCACGTTTTTCAGTATCCTTAAAGTACGCCTGACAGAACTTGATATCATCAAAATCCATAGCAAGACCAAATTCTGTAATAAACGCAGCCAGACCCTTGTCATTTAATCTGATAAAGTTTTCGAGAACTTCCACCTTTTCAGGGATTTCATATTCTGTGTCAAGAGTTTTGAATGTATCAAGGGAAGCTTCACGGCTCTCAACCGGATTTATGAGGTAATTTTTAAGCTTTTCAAATTCCTCATCTGAAATTCTTCCCTCAACAATATAAACCCTTGCATTCTTGACACGGCATCTGTCCTTCTGTGTCAGTATCTGAATACACTGTTCACAGCTGTCTGCTCTCTGGTCGAACTGTCCCGGAAGATATTCAACCGCAAAAACTCTCTCGTTATTTATCAAAACAGGCATCTCGGAATATGTTACATCAACAGCCGGTTCTGAAAATACGGTATTTACCGACATTTCAAAATCTTCCTGACTAAGCTTGTCAGCATCGTAACGATTTAAAATTCTAAGACCTGTAATATTCAGTCGAAGCGCTGTCTGGACATCGCTTAAAACCGATTTTGCTTCAACAGCAAATTCAGGCTTTTTTTCAACATAAATTCTGAATACAGACATGTTTAACTCCATTCTCCGCAATAAGATATTTTGGATATTTTTATTAAGATATTAGGCAGACATGCTTGCGGAATATGCCGCCCATGAAAACCGCAAATCAGTCAATTATTTTACCAATACAGCAGTTTTCATCACTCTCTTCTATTTTAACACAAAAAACGCTTCTACGCAAACTTTTTTTGAAATTTTTTTCATAAATTTTTATTAATGTATAATCAGGTGCATGTCCCTGATGAAAATCGGGAGAATTTTCACGTTCAAACAAGACCGGCACTACCCTTCCAACCTGCCTTTTCAGGTGATTTTTCAACAGTTCATCTCCCAGAGCCTTCATTCTGTCGGCACGTTCATGTTTTACTTCTTTTGAAATCTGCCCCTTTCTTTCTGCCGCTGCCGTACCCTTACGGGGCGAATACTGAAAAACATGTATTTTTGAAAATCCGACTTTTTTTACAAATTCAAGTGACCTTTCAAAATCCTCATCAGTCTCCTGAGGAAACCCCACCATTATATCAGTTGTAATGGCAGAGTCAGGAAAAATACTACGGATTTTCTCTGCAAGCTCAAAATATTCATCAGAGGTATAATGTCTGTTCATATCCTTCAGGGTTTTGTCACAGCCGCTTTGAAGAGACAGATGAAACTGCGGACAGAACTGCGGAAGCACTGACAGACGGAGCAAATCCTCATTTGAAATCATTTCGGGTTCAAGCGAGCCTAAACGCACCCTTTCAACCCCTGCAATTTCACAGCACGCCTCAACTGCGTCAACAAGGCGCAACCCGAATTCCTTTCCGTAAAACATAAGGTTTATACCCACAAGCACTATTTCTTTAATACCGCTTTCTGCAATTTTGCAAACCTCCGTTTTAATCTCCTCCAACGGCTTTGAACGGCATCTTCCCCTTGCGTACGGGATAAGACAGTATGAACAGAACTGATTGCATCCGTCCTGAATTTTCAGAAATGCCCTTGTTCTGTTTTCGAATTTCCCCCATGGAATTTTTTCAAATTTATCTGCTTTGCCATAAGGAACAATATTTATGTTACGCTCTCTTTTTTCAAGAAATTCTTCAACAAGCTCTTTTACTCTGCCACGCTCTTTTGTCCCTGTTACAATATCTGCCTGTAAGATTCTATCAGCAATTTCAGGCGAAGCCTGTGGCAGACACCCTGTCAGTACAATAACAGCCGACGGGTTTTCTTTTCTGTACTTCCGTACAGCATATAGACTTTTGCTGTCCCCGGATGCTGTAACTGTACAGCTGTTGACTATAATTATATCTGCATCACCGGCAGTTTCGCAGGCTTCATAGCCGTCCGACAAAAAATCCGCTGTCATACTCTCGGTTTCATAGCTGTTAACCTTACATCCATACGTTTCAAAATAGACTTTCATAAAAAACCATCCAATATTTTATGTTTGTGTTCAACAATTTTAAACAATATTTATTGTGCATACTCAACAAAATATTCAATATGAATAAAATACCTTGTCGAGCTGACATATACATTATACTAAATTTACGAATTTATTTCAATCACCTTGACAAATATTTTCCAAAGTGTTATTATATGTACAGCGGAAGGGACATTCCGCAGACAAGAAAAAACAAAAGGGATAAAATAGGAGGTACGTTATGGTAACTTACAAAATTAATCTTGCAGCAATCAACGATGTCAAGGATTTCGTAAACATGGTAATGAAGTACGATTTCGATGTTGACCTTGTATCAGGCAGATATGCAATTGACGCAAAGTCAATCATGGGTATTTTCAGTCTTGACCTTTCAAAGCCAATTGAACTCAAGGCACACACAGATGAACCTGGCGACTTCGCTAAGGAAATCGAAAAATACATTGTTAAGTAATCTTTGATAATCTGAAATCAAGTCAGACTAAATTAATAAAACAAGAAAAACTGCATTGCCCGTGGCATGCAGTTTTTTTCTGTATGGTTTTAATTAACAGATTACAGATATATAAAAATAACCTTCACCGTTTCAGCACAAAATTCATATTATACTATAGGCAGTACCACATAGAAAAGATTCATCCGGCAACCAAGCAGAATGGAGATTAATATGAACAAAGATACAGTTTTCCTCATCGCAGGCGGTGATTCACGACAGCTTTACGCAGCAAAAAAACTCGCTAAAAAATACACAGTATATATAATCGGCGCCGACAAGTCCGATATTGATACAGGCAACGCCATAAAAATAGATTACCTTTATGAAATTCCACTGCAGGCAGATTGCCTTATTCTCCCTCTGCCCGTATCAGGTGACGGCATTTTTCTGAACACTCCCCTATCTAATAAAAAAATACCGCTAAACTCTCTGAATTCAATCGTTGCAGACAACGGAGTAATAACAGGTGGAAGGTTTTCCGGACAGCTTCAGGAAATCTTCAGCGAATCGGGAGCCTATATAACCGATTATTCAATGCATGAAGAATTCAGTATTCTGAATGCTGTTCCCACAGCTGAAGCCGCTGTTCTGATTGCAATGAAAAACACTGATTCGGTTTTGTATAAATCAAAAATTCTCATTACAGGCTTTGGCAGAATTTCAAAAGCACTTGTGAAAATTCTGAAAGGCTTCGGCGCAGAAATAACAGTTGCCGCCCGAAAAAAAGAAGCCCTTTGCTGGGCTGAAATATACGGCTGTAATACAATTGAAACAAGCTCGCTGTGCCGCAGTGCAGATAAGTATAAATATATTTTCAACACTGTGCCTGCATTAATTCTTACCAAGGATTTTTTATCAAAAGTCCGTCCTGATGTGTTTATAGCTGACCTTGCATCAAAACCCGGCGGAGTTGATTTTGAATATGCCAGCAGCCATAATATAAATACGGTTCATGCACTTTCCCTTCCCGGGAAATACTTTCCCGAAACAGCCGGAGAAATAGTTGCACAAACTGCTGAAAATATCCTTATGGAAAGGAGTCATCATGAATGAATGACCTTGCAAATTTAAGAATAGGTTTTGCGGTTACAGGTTCATTCTGTACATTTGAAAAGGCATTTGAACAGGCAGAAATTCTTCGCAAAAGCGGTGCAGAGCTTATCCCCATAATGTCCTTTAACGCTGCTTCAATCGAATCACGGTTCGGAACAGCAGAAGATAATTTAAAGCGCCTTGAAAATATATGCGGAAGAAAAGTAATAACATCCATTGAAGCTGCTGAACCGATAGGTCCGAAGAAAATGACAGATATTATGGTTGTCTGTCCATGCACAGGAAATACCTGCGCAAAGCTTGCAATGAGCATTACCGACTCGCCTGTGACAATGGCTGTAAAATCCCATATAAGAAATAAAAAACCTGTTGTCATTGCGCTCGCTTCCAATGATTCTCTTGCCGGTTCAATGAAGAATATAGGAAATCTTATGAATATGAAAAATTACTATTTTGTGCCTTTTTATCAGGACGACTGCCGAAAGAAACCAACATCGGCAATATGTGATTTCCGTGAGCTGCCTGAAACAATAGCAAATGCAGTTAACGGAGTACAGCTGCAGCCCCTTATCGGATGCAGTCTGTAAAAAAAAAGACAGAGCAGCCGATTTAACGCTGCTCTGTCCTTTTTAACAGAATTCTTTATATCTGATTTCCTAAGTCTTTCGGGGCAGTATCACACAAAGAAGGTGGAAAAATCGTGAGATACAAACATATAAATCAGACATTTGAACTGCTTAACAAATTAAAAGCTTTAAGGGATTGCCTTGTATAAAACCCTATAAATTCACTGATTTTATCGTAATTCACTTCGTCTATCAGATAATTGCGTGGATGCATTTCGATATTGTCAAAAGCCTCCTTGTCAGACGAAATAAAAACTATTCCTGTCACATCATTAACTAATTCATTTCTTACAAAATCAGCTATTTCAGCTGCAAAATCGGCACATGTATCAAGATTTATAAAAATCACATCATACTCGTGCCCTTCCTCTGCTGCAATATAAAACTCCTCCGGCAGCGAAAACAGAGTTACTCTGTTGGATTTGTTAAACTCAATGTTATACTTTACAAAAGAAAATACAAGGTCTTCTACTTCTTCATAATTAAATACTGCTATTTTAAGCATAATATCTCCTTTATTAATTAAGACAACAGGTTACAAAAACATTTTTTATTTTGTATGAAATATATATGATATAAGTAATTTATTCCTGATATTCCTTGTTAATATCTGTATTATAGCACATTTTTTTCTTTTATGCAAAAAAACAGGGCAAAATTCTTCTAAAATACATTATCTCTATTAAATGTTAACAAATTATGTATTTGTTAAATATTTTCTCATTTAGACATTCCTATATAAATCACTTCTGTTTTTATTTCTGCTTATAAATCAACAGCATTATTATATATAATCAACTATTTTCTAAATACGTCATGGTATACTAAAAGTGTTAAATGGGGGTATTAATATGGTTGATTTCAGTAAAAAGCTTAAAGAATTAAGGGTAAACGCAGGCTTAACCCAAAAACAGCTTGCTGACAGAATATGGGTAACAAAGGCAACTATAAGCTATTATGAATTATCTGAAAGAAGTCCTTCACCTGAAATTCTGGTTAAAATCGCAAAGGTTTTTCATGTCACCACCGACTATCTTCTCGGACTTGAAAACAAACAGCGCTTTCTGGATGTAAGCGAGCTGACTGAAGATGATATCAAGCTTTTACAGCATACAATAGATGTATTAAAGGAAAAAAACAAAGCCTGCAAATAGTATTGAATTTCAAAAGAGCAGTGAATTTATACTTCACTGCTCCCAGACTGTAGAAAAACCTCAATATTGACTTTTGTGCCGATTAAATCGGCAGATTTATATTACGAAGGCAGATAGTAAGGGGACGCTTTTTCTTGCAAAGCGTCCCCTCTTGAAAAACAGCCCACTGGGCTGTTTTGTCAATTCACCCCTCGTAAATGCGCCGCTGAGGCAAAGCATTTCGCCGTCTGCGGACGGCGATGAGTGGCGCTGCCCCTCAACCCCGCAAGCCTTTTCCCTAAGGGATGCAGAGCAGAAAAGGCTTGACCGAAACTTTTTAATTAGCAAATTTTAATCTTTAAAGACTTTTTCGACAAACTGAGAGCAGTGAATTTATACTTCACTGCTCCTTTTAATTTTACAGGTCAAGAACTGCTCTTTTAACCATAATCATATCAAAGACATTAATTTTTCCGTCATCATTTACATCATAATTATATTCATCAATACCGTCCGAAACTTTGGTAAGAAACTCTGAAACAATCCGGATATCTGAAATGCTTATTTCTCCGTCAAGATTTACATCATACCTGCTGCCTGACGAAAGTACATTTACAATATTGCATATTCCGGCTGTTCTGACTGTACCGGTTTCAGAAGTAATCTGTACCGAGTAAGTACCTATATCATCCACACCGGCATTTTCAATTGTAAGAGTTTTTCCCTTTGCATTTTCTATAATTTCATCATTTCTGAACCACTGATAAGACGCTTTCTCAAGCGAGCATTCAACATCCATAGTGAAATTATCCTTTTCCATTAAGGTTACATCACGGCACACCGAATATATATCAAATGTGTCTGTTACAATATAGTTTTCTGCTGTCAGTTCCCCTACGTTTATCCATTCGTTTGCACTGTCCTGAATCGAAACTCTCACAGATGAAAGGGTGGTTTCAGGATATATATTCATAACTGTACCAAATGGGATTTTAAACTCAACATAGTTACCGGCTCTTTTACATTCGCATCCGTCATAAGAACCGTTGTTGAAATAAACATATCCGTTTGAAGCATAGTAAATCCAGTAAAATTTATTATCCTCATCAGCGTTTTTTATTTGTAGATTGTAAACGGGTGCCGAGGCGTTCTGAACAATCTCCGCCATAATGTAAAGGTACTTATCATCATTTGTAATGTAAAGCTTATTGCTGCCGTTTTCAGCTGCGAGAAGGGAATCTGTCCACTCCGAATCTCCTGAACGTACACCGTCAAGCATGATTATGTTGTTTACAGTATACATACTTCCTGTGGAAATCGGCATATTTTCGCAGTTTTGCTGATAAAAGGTATTGTCCGTAAGTTTTTCTGCATTTTCATTTTCTGTTACAGTAAAAGAGCCGAGATAATTTGCGCCAAGTGCCCCATTCCATATATTTGCGTTTGCAAATTTTACTGTACGCTTATATCCGTCCTTGACACCCTGATTGCCAACAGAAAATCTTATGTAGGCATTCCACCTTCCTGCTTCAAGACCGCCGGGAATTTTCAGTTCAACAAGCTCATCTGCTGTAGTACAGGAGCGCCACTGTCTTGAATCAATACTTACCTCTGTGGTGGTGTAATTTCCATCCTTTTCAAGAATTATTTCTGCCTTCTGCGGACGTATCGGATTTGCAAAGCCTGTATTTTCCACACTGAAGTCAAGAGTCAGCGTATCTCCCTGTGAAACCTCTGCGGATAAATCACTGTCACGAAGAACAAATCTGTAGCCAAGGTGGTCACGTATAAATTTAAAGGCAGTTTGACCATAGTAAGCCGAGTTGTCCACATTCTCAACGTCATAGTTTTCTCCGAAGATGTAGTCCTTATAAAGATTGTATATATTTGAATTTATATAGCTTAAATGAGTTTTGTACATTTCCGGAATAGCATTTTCCGGCAGGTATGTATCGTACTTCTGTGCCCACTCCAGATTACCGGAGAATTCACCACCGAAGTAGGTAGCAGTTGTCTGATTTGAAATCCAGGTTGTTTCCTTTTCCCTGTTTGAATATGAACCAAGGTCGGAATCCGAACCCATATAGCCATCATTATACATTCCTATTCTCGCCGCATCGCTTCCCGGCTCTGATACCCAGCTGTCAAGCTCTGACACTTCAATTCCTGCCCATTTCGCAAAGGTGTTAGGAGTACGCACTGTTATAGGAATATCATCCGGAACCATTTCAAGCATTGCATCAACAAGCTGTGCTTTGTATTCAAGGGAGGTATACTTTCCGCTGTGCTGCTCACCCCATGCACCCACAAAACCTGTTTCCACAAACATAAGCAGGTCCTTGTAATCCTCCAAAACCCCGTTTTCCTTAATCTGATTTATATGTCTTTTCATCTGTTCAAAGGTTGAGGGCTCCGGATTTGTCTTTCCGTTTTCATCATATCTGAAACGAAGCGCAACTGTACAGCCATTTTTGCGGCAGTTTTCAAGAGTGCCTCTGAGGCCTTCAAAAAAGGTTTGGTCAAGGTCATAATCTGTACCTTCCGTATATGTACCGTCCTCGGCGGTTGTGCCGTTTGCACCCGATGAAAACGCACCGATATTTATAAACATAAGCACAAGATTTCCGGAGGGATTTTTTACGGGAGTATCACCCGGCTTGCAGGTATACCAGAGTGTACTCGTATATCCGGCACCAGGATTATTGATTGTGTCGGTAATTTCGGTATAATCAATACCAGAATCGTTCAGCTGTGTTTTTTCGTTTTCAGCAGATACCGGAAGCATTGCAGACACAAAAAGCGTACACGAAGTCAGAACACCTAAAAGCTTTGTTAATTTCATTTTATTCACCTTCACTTACATACTATCAGAGGATTTTGTTGTTTTTGATAAATATATTATATACTATACTAAGTTTTTTGTCAACACATCACAACAGATTAAGCGGATAAATGTAGCTTTATTCAAATGAATTTATTTTATACTTATTTTGATACAGTTTCTGAATTTATGAAGATAAATTTATATTTACCAGCGTGACGCTGGACCCATATTGCGGTTTATTTCACTTGTAAATAAAAATAAACTCCGCATATTATAATAAGATTATATATTTATATTTAATTTTCAAACTTTCTGTTCATTTCTTTGCTTGCACAAAGAAATGAACCAAAGAAATGCACAAGCTTTTTCTTTTCTTCGAAACAGAAAAAGCTTGACCAAAAAGAAAAAATTCTATGCATGAATTTGTCACTTAAATAATAATGTTTC
>SVNU01000071.1 GCA_015066715.1 Ruminococcus sp.
TTCGGTGCGGAAAAGACGGAGTAATAACATTCTTTGATTTACTTTGCAAACGTTATGGCGGCAGCGCCTTTTCCATGCTTGACGGCTTTATTTCAACAGGCAGGCTGTGTGGCTTTATGATAATATGATGTTGAGGTGATGAATATGAAGAAAACCAGAACAATCCCATTAGGATATAAAATCTTGAAGAAATCAAAAAGCTGTGGTACAAAGGAAATACAGATTAGGCTTACAGACACTACTCCAATACAAGATACAGGGCACTTAATCTGCACAGCTTTTTTCAGACGGTCACTGGGGTGCGTGACCGTACCACAAGGGCACTTTCGTTGGTCGCACAGACAAATCGTTTTCTACTTTTAAAATAGATTTTTTTATAAGGCTCGACCGATTACTATCAAGGTAAATCATCGTGTTTTAGATATATTTTAGCCTGATGTATGCCCGATATATCCTGTCGGGTCACCGACACGCACCTTGATGGCTGTATTTCATGGCGTCATCCCGAAGATGCGATTAAGCAAAGAAAAAGATTGAAATTGGAACGAAATGCCCGGTGTGAGCAAATGTCAGAGCCTGTAAGCGAGTTTGAGGAACAGGTGGAAGATGTATACCCACCCAAGAGGAACAAGCCGAAAATGAACAGGAATTTGAAGAACAGCAAAACATAGGATTTAGAACCTGTCTTCACAAGCGTATACACCTGTCTTTTTGATAAATTTCGTCACTAACTTCGTTGAAAAATCTTGCCGTACGTCAAGTACGCCTGCGATTTTTCGCCTTGTTATTGACTAAATTATATTCAAAAATCCAAATATATTTCTTGTGAAGACAGGTTCTGATTTCATATGTTGTGATATGTCGTATTAAAGCTGGATGTTTCCCGCAGAACATGTCGGCTTTTGAGTAAGCCGGATATTTTTATAACGTATTCGTCTGCTTTTTAGTATAACCTATCAGCAACAATTATATTTAAGATAGATAAACTAAAGCATGGTGATACAAGGTTTGACAACGTTCTTATATTGTGGTACAATTAGGAAAAACAGATGTTTGAATAAAAGGAAGCTATGTGTTCAGAGTTTAAGGAGTTTGCTTTATGAAAAGAATACTTACGCTTATGGTATGTATGGGTATTATATTTGTTGGATGTGGTAATAACGAATATGAAGCAAATAGTTATACGTTGAAAAATAATTTTAATGAGGAGTATATTGTAGAATATACTGAATATTCAGGTTTTCCTGATACTAATGTAAGGATTACAGCTTATTATTCAGGGAAGGAAATTATGGAATATAGCGGCGAATATAAGCGAGTTGAGCAATTGAAACCGCAAAAAATATTGCATTTATGCAGTACTCAAAAATGTGATTTCTATTTTATGAAAAATAAATATTCTGAATATATTTTTATAGATGGTCAGATGGATTGGAATTTTCATGATAATATAGCCGAAATCAATCAGAATTACATAGAGTCGGAAATGTTTGAAATAAACAAAGAGGGATATCTGGAATTATCAAAAGAATTACAGGAGAATACTGACGAAGCTTCACTTATAAAAAGATTAAAAACCTGCGGCTGTAATTATAGTGATGTTATAAATATATATAATTTGTATTCCTGATAAATTATATTTTACCTGTATTACTTACGATTTTGTTTTAAAACAATAGTCCTTATTAAATAGTTGATTTCAGAGGTGAAAAAAACTTTGTGACAACTGGAATTTTGTTTGTGCAAAATAAGATTTGATAATAGTAATAATTGCTTGTATAATAACCATGAGATAAAAAAATTATAAACATGAGTTAGTGCTAACTAACATTTGCTTGGAAATGTTTTGTATATGTTTATAATTTCAACTGAAAAAACAAAAAAATAATTTATAAAAGATTATACAAATGAATGTGGTTTCGTTATTGTTGCTAAAAATAACATTTTAATGGTAAACAAAATATGTTTAAGCAACAAAAAAGATAAATCCTTAAAATTTTTATTGACTTTTGGAATTTGTTGTGATATGATATTAGCATATGCTAACCAATACAGTAGAATGGTTGGCATTTTATTTGGATATAAGTTAGCTAGAGCTAACAACAATTCAGAAAGGTAATTGATAATTATGAGAAAAATTGCTATATACGGAAAAGGCGGTATAGGTAAATCAACAACAACTTCAAATTTATCAGCGGCATTTGCTGAAATGGGGTACAAGGTTTTGCAGATTGGTTGTGACCCAAAAGCAGATTCAACAAAAAATCTTACAGGCGGTAAGAAAATAACATCTGTTCTTGATGCTATTCGTGAAAAAGGCGATGGCGGAATTACAGCGGAAGATGTACTTTTTCAGAGTCCGAGTGGCGTATGGTGCGTTGAAGCAGGCGGACCTACTCCGGGCATAGGATGTGCAGGACGAGGTATTATCACAGCATTTGAAAAACTTGAGGAACTGGGAGCATATGATATATGCAAGCCTGACATCATTCTGTATGACGTTCTTGGTGACGTTGTATGCGGTGGTTTTGCAATGCCTATCCGAGGTGGTTATGCCAAAGACGTATTCATTGTGACCTCAGGGGAAATGATGGCTTTGTATGCTGCATCAAATATTGCGAGTGCTGTTAAAAATTTTGGGAAAAGAGGTTATGCACAGTATTCGGGAGTAATTTTAAATTCAAGAAATGTTCCTGATGAGAAGGAAATTGTTAATAAAGCACTTGAAGAAATTGGCGGAAGCATTGTGTCGGTAGTTCCTCGTGACAGTGCTGTGCAGGAGGCTGAAAATCAGGGAAAAACAGTTATTGAAGCACTTCCTGAATCGGAAATGGCGGAGTGTTACCGAAATCTTGCAAAATCAATTATTGAGCTTACGGAGGATGAATAATTATGGCTGAATGTATGGCATGTCATCAGAACGGCTTTATACCGTCAACACTTCACTATGTATCAGCGGCACATGGAGGTTGGGGTGTAGTAAGAATTGCGGCTCTTGTACCGGAAAGTCATCAGCTTTTTGTCTGTCCGTTTGCGTGTGGAAGACATGGTGCTTTGGGTGGTGCTGTAAACGGAATAAAAGAACGGATTTCTTATTTATACATTACAGAAGCTGATATTGTTTCGGGAGATTATGAGCAGCTTATTATAGATAATGTAGGAGAGCTTTTTGAGGCACTTGAAAAGAAACCTAAAGTTCTGCTTATTTTTACATCTTGTCTTGATGACCTGCTTGGAACAGATCATGAACCTATTCTTGCAGAGCTGTCTGAAAAATATCCTGATGTAAAATTCAGGCACTGTAAAATGAATCCGATATCACTTGACAGTGCATATCCTCCGGGAATTACTGTTGAAATGAATATGTACAGTTTGCTTGAAAAGAGTGATGTTCATGAAAAACAGGTAAATATTTTAGGAAGCAACGTTTCATTTGACGAAAACGGTGATTTAAGAAAAATTCTTTCAGAAAAAGGCTGGAAGGTTACACATATTTCCGATTATGATACATTTGAAGATTATCAGGAAATGGCCAAGGCAAGCCTTAATATTGTAACAGCACCTATTGCTTTAAAAGCAGCCCAGCAGATGGAAAAGGACATTGATATTCCGTATCTTGCAGCATACGTAAATTATAATGTTGATGACATTGAAGAATTTTACAGACAGCTTTCCGAAAAGCTTGGTGAAGATTTTGTAACTTCATCTAAGGGTTACAGGGAAAAAGCAATAGAGAAAATAAAAGAAACACAAAAAATAATTGGTGATTATCCGATTGCGATAGACTATCAGGCTGTGCTTAAACCGTTTTCGCTTGCACTTGTACTTGTAAGAAATGGGTTTAATGTAAGTATGATTGCCTCGGATGCAATTGCAGGACATGAAAAATCAAATCTTGCAGCACTTGCTGAAGAATCTCCACATACACTTGTCGAAAGTCCGCTTAATCACGAGGCAGTGAAATTCCCATTTGAGGGAAATGAATGTCTTTGTATCGGCTTTGACTGTGGCTATATGACAGGTTCTGAAAAGGTTGTCAATATAATGGAAGATGAGGGCTTATTTGCATATGACGGTATATGTAAAATGATGGATTTAATTGCTATGGCATATCATGGAAAAGCAGATGTTCAGAATATGATTAAGGAGGCAGGACTTATTATATGAGCAGATTATGTATTGATTTACCGCCTTTTTCGCCCGATTATTCGGGAGCAGCGGCAGCTTTGTTTGACCTTGGTGGAATTGTTGTTATGCATGACGCTTCGGGATGTACAGGTAACTACACAGGCTTTGACGAGCCAAGATGGCTTGGCTCACGTTCCGCGGTTTTCTGTTCGGGTATGAGAAGAATGGACGCTGTATTGGGAAATGATGATAAATTTATTGAGAAAACGGTTGAGGCTGCAAAAAGTCTTAATCCGTCTGTAATTGCATATCTTGGAAGTCCTGTTCCTATGGTTATTGGTACAGATCTTGAGGGTATGGCGGCTGAAACGGAAAATCTTTGTGGTGTACCGTCCTTTGGATTTAATACAACAGGACAGTATTATTATGATAAAGGTGCTTCCGATGTTTTTGTAACTCTCATAAAGAGATTTGCCAAAAAGTCTGATAAACCAAAGGAAACAAAGTCTGCCAATGTTCTGGGACTTTTACCGATTGATTTCGGCAACAAGGGCAATGCTGAAAGAATTTGCAGTTATATTGAATCTTTTGGCTATAATGTGAATTCATCCTTTGCAATCGGACTTCAGGTAGAACAGATAGAACGCTGCGGAGATGCAGATATAAGTATTGTTGTTTCCAAAAGCGGACTTGAAGCGGCAAAGCTTATTGAAAAGAAATTCGGTGTACCTTATATATGTGCAGTACCGCTTCATAATTCTGATATATTTGAGAAAAAGCTAAATGGTACTTATAATGCAAAGTCTGTAAGCGGTAATGACGGCGGTATACTGATTATTCATGAACAGGTATTTGCCAATTCCATTCGTGAAGAAATTGCAGAAAAATCAGATATATCTGTTACAGTTGCAGGTCTTTTTGGTATTGAGAAAAGTGTTTCAATGGAACAGGATATAACACTCCCGAACGAAACTGCTGTAAAAAATGAAATAAACAGCGGAAAATATTCGGTTATTTTAGCTGACCCATTGATTAAAAAGCTTCTTAAAAGAGATAATGTTAAATTTGTTTCACTTCCTCATGTAGCAGTATCAAGCAAGCTTCACTGGGATGAATATCCGGACTATCTCGGACAGGAAATGTCTGACATAATTTCTGTCTGTCTTGAATAAAGACAAAATTTGTATAGAGAAAGGAAATTTATCATGAATTTCAAAAAAATTATTGCAGGCGTTATGTCTGCGGCAATGCTTCTGACAGGAGTAACAGGCTGTGGAAGCAAAACTGAATCAAAGGATACAGCATCTTCTTTATCAGCTGTTGAAGAATCAGCCAAAGATAATGCTGCATCTGAAGGAACAAGAACAATTGTTGACCACACAGGTGTTGAGGTGACAATTCCGACAGAGCTTGACAGAATTGTAATTTCATCAATTCTTCCCCTTCCGTCTGTTTACTGCCTTTTCAGAGGTTCGGCAGAAGATATTATAGGTATTCATCCAAGCTCAATGGCAGCGGCTGAAAATTCATATCTTATCAATGTATTCCCGGAGCTTGCAAATGCTGACACAAGCTTTGTTGAAAACGGCGAAGTAAATATTGAACAGCTTCTTTCACTTGAACCTGATGTTGTTTTCTATTCTGCGGCAAATACAGATGAACGTGAAAAATATGATAACGCAGGTATTCCTGCTATCGGGTTCTCAACGACAATTGCGGATTTTGACTGTGTTGAAACATATGCAGCATGGATTTCACTCTTTGGTGAAATTTATGGGGAAAGTGAACAGGCAAATAAAATTATCGAAGACGGCAGACAAACTGCTGAACAAATCAAGTCTGTAACAGACGGTATTGCCGAAGCAGACAAACCAAAGGTTCTTACTCTCTTTAACTACGGTGATGGTGTTATCAAAACATCAGGTTCTGACTTCTTTGGTGAATACTGGATTGAAACAGCCGGTGGTATAAATGTTGCTTCAGAGCTTTCCGGAACACCTGAAATCAATATGGAACAGATTTACGAATGGGATCCTGATATCATACTTATTACAAACTTCAGTGCATATCTTCCGGAGGATTTATATAACAACAGCATTGAAGGACATGACTGGAGTAATGTATCGGCTGTAAAGAATGGTCAGGTTTATAAATTCCCGCTTGGTATGTACAGATGGTTCCCGCCGGCATCAGACACCCCTCTCGTGCTTACATGGCTTGCAAAGACAATTCAGCCCGAGCTTTTTGCTGATGTTGATATGGATGCGGAAATCAAGGATTTCTACAAGGAACATTATGGTGCAGAGCTGACAGATGAAGATGTTCAGCAGATTTACAATCCTGCAAGAGAAGCGGCAGGACAATAAAGTGTTTTAAAGGTTCAGAGGATGTATAAATGCAGCAGTCGTTAATGACAGACTGCTGCATTTTCAGATTACAGAAAAGGAGAAAAAGTCTTAATGACTAAATCTAAGAAAAAAATACCAACTGCTGTGCTTACAGTATTGCTTATTGTACTTCCTGTCGCAGCAGCAATTGTATGTCTTGGAATCGGAAGATATTCATTGAGTGTCGGTGAAACGATTAATGTTTTATTTTCGGGGATTACAGATAATGAGGTTGACCCGACAGGCTATACTGTAATTTTTAACGTAAGACTTCCGAGAATAATTCTTGCCGCACTTGTAGGAGCAGGTCTTTCGTGTGCAGGTGCCGCATTTCAGGGACTATTTTCAAATCCGCTTGCAACCCCGGATACTCTTGGCGTAGCCAGTGGTGCGTCATTCGGGGCGGTACTTATACTGCTCATAGGAGGCGGTATGATTATGGTGCAGTTTTCAGCACTCGCATTCGGTTTGCTTTCATGCTTTATAACCTACACTATGAGCCGCAAGAATGGTAAAAGCAGTATTGTTATGATAGTGCTTGCCGGTATGGTTATTTCAGCAGTTTTTGAAGCACTTGTTTCACTTTTGAAATATGTTGCCGACCCTGAAGAAGAACTTCCTGTTATTACATACTGGCTTATGGGAAGTATGTCAAGGTCAACCTATGATAATCTTCTTATGGGAGCGCCATTCATTCTTATTGGAACAATTGTGATTTTTGCTCTCAGATGGCGTCTTAATATTTTGTCGCTCAATGATGACGAAGCAAGCTCACTTGGTATGAATATTCAGGTTATGCGTCTTATTTTTATAGGAGCGTCATCAATGATAACTGCTTCATGTGTTTCAATGTGTGGTCAGGTAGGCTGGGTAGGTCTTCTTGTACCTCATATTGCACGAATGATTGGCGGAAACAACAATTGCTCAGTAATTCCGATAAGTGCCGGACTTGGAGCATTTCTTATGATTATTATGGATACTTTTGCAAGAAGTGCAACTGCTGCTGAAATTCCGATTTCTATTTTAACAGCTATTATCGGTGCACCTGTATTTATAATTCTACTCAGAAAAACAGGAGGTTCATGGACATGATTTTTGAGGTTAAAAATGGATTTTTTGGTTACAAAACAAAGGAAATACTCAAAGATATAAATTTTACTTTGGGTGATGGAGAGGTTATGTCGATACTTGGTTCAAACGGCGTCGGCAAAACAACACTTTTAAAATGTATGATGGGACTGCTGAAATGGAATAAGGGTGAATCATTTATTGACGGTAAAAATATAAATGAGTATAAAAGCCGTGAATTCTGGCAGAAAATTGCATATGTTCCTCAGGCAAAGGGAGCGGCATTTGGCTATTCTGCAATTGATATGGTTATGCTTGGAAGAAGTGCTCATCTCGGGACTTTTTCACAGCCGAAAGCAGAGGACAGAGAAGCGGCTGAACAGGCAATGGAGGATATGGGAATAACACACCTTCGCAATAAGCTTTGTACCGAAATGAGCGGCGGTGAGCTTCAGATGGTGCTGATTGCGAGAGCTCTCACAATTTCACCCTCAATGCTTGTTCTTGATGAACCAGAGTCAAATCTCGACTTTAAAAATCAGCTTATTATTCTGGAAACAATAAGAAATCTTTCAAATAAAAGAGGTATTTCAGCAATTGTAAACACACATTATCCTGAACATGCACTGAAAATTTCTGATAAGGCATTAATTCTCAACAGAGACGGAAGTAATATATTCGGAAATGCAGAAGAAATAATAAATGAAGACAATATGAAAAAGTCATTTTCTGTACAGGTTTTTATTGATACCTTCAGATATATGGAAATGGATTATAAAAGCGTAGTTCCGCTTTATCTTGTTTAACGGAGTGGTAAGGTATGCGTATGATTACACTTGCAGGTGCTCACGCCTGCGGAAAAACATCGGTGATTTTAAAGACTTCGGAATTATTGAAAAAATCCGGCTTGTCAGTAGGTGTTATCAAGCTTGACTGTATTATGACACATGATGATAAGTTATACTCGAAAGCCGGAATACCATGTATCAAGCATTTAGCCGGTAATATATGTCCTGATCACTTTTTTGCAGATAATACAGAAGATTTTTTCAAGTGGGGAATTGACAATAATCTCAATGTTCTGATTACAGAGAGTGCAGGATTGTGCGGACGCTGTTCACCTCATATCAGGACAGTTCCGGCAATATGTGTGATAGATTGCCTTTCGGGAATTACTGCTCCTCTTAAAGCAGGTCCGATGCTAAAATATGCAGATTTCATTGCAGTAACAAAGGGCGACCTTGTTTCTCCTGCTGAAAGAGAGGTATTTCTCCATAATATACGCATTGCAAACAGAAAAGCCAGGATAACATTTATCAACGGTCTTTCGGGACAGGGTGCGTACAGGCTTGCGGATTTTATAAATTCAACTGATGAAATTGACGAAATAAAGGGAAAATTCCTGCGATTTACTATGCCTGCAGCTGTTTGTACATTTTGTTCGGGACAGATGAAAATAGGGAAATCATTGGGAGCCGGAGGGCGTATTAAATGGAGTGTACCGGAGGAGTGAACAAAATGAAAACATTTGAAATCAATAAAATGCCCCTCAGAGCCATAATGGAAGCTTTTCCGGCGGCAGCGGATTTGTTTGAACAGTATGATATTGCTCCGGTAAGCATGGATCTGCCGCTTGAAGAAGCAATAGCCTCTGTTTCGGCACATTGGCTCAGAGATAACGGTTTTACAGATAAAGAAATATGCCGAGAAATAATTCTTGCCTGTCAGGGTGAAGATAATGAATATAAATCCGATTTAAAGCTGATAAACAGCATTACAATATGTCGTGGCAGTGATAAATCGGGAGTTGACGAAAAATTTGATGTGACAGTAAATGCAGGTGAAACAGTTTGTGTATGCGGTGCAACAGGTTCGGGGAAAACCCGTTTGCTTGAAGATGTTGAATACGTGGCAAATGGTGATTCACCTACGGGAAGAACAGTTCTGATTAATGATAAAATACCTGATGAAGAAGAAAGACTTTATTTTGAAACAAAGCTTTGCTCAAGACTTTCGCAGACCATGAATTTTATTATGGATTTATCATGCCGTGAATTTATAGAAATACATCTTAAATGCCGAAATCCCGATATTTCAGTATCGGAAACGGAAATTTTCATTCAGGAAATAATGAATTGTGCCAATAATATTGCGGGTGAAAAATTCAATGAAAATACTATGCTTACAGAATTAAGCGGAGGGCAGTCACGCGCATTTATGGTTGCTGATATGGCATATATTTCTGATGCTCCTGTAATGCTTATAGATGAACCTGAAAATGCAGGAATTGATGGTGAAAGTGTTTTGCGGCTGCTTGCTTCAAAAGGGAAAATAGTTCTTGTTTCAACACATGATCCGATAATTGCATTATCCTGTGATAAAAGGATTGTTATAAAAAACGGTGCAGTGTCATCGGTAACGATGCGTTCTGAAAATGAAGCGATACTCCTTGATAATCTTCGTAATTACAATAAACAATTCAGTATAATACGTGAGAATATCAGGAATGGCGAGCACATTGATATAGGTGATGTATATGTATAGTATATGGGCAGAACTTGCAAGTCCGATAAAAACAGATTTCAGAAATGCTTTTTTAAAGTATTCAGAGAAAGTATATGAAAAAGAAGGGGTAAAGCTGACATCGTATGTTCCGTCTGAAATGGGTGGAAATATGACAAAAAAGGATTATCTTGTAAATATGTCATGTGAACAGCTTCCGGAATGTTATGTTACAGGTAGTTTCGGAGAATGTTCAAATAAGATATTTTATAAGCGTTTTCTTGAAACAGGTATTTATGATGCTCCGGAAATATTTGGTTATTTTCCGGAATTAATGGTTGTCGATTGCAAAAGACTTGGTAAACGTCCTGTTCCTTGTAAATACGAAGATTTGTGCAGTGACACATACAAAGGTGAAATTTGTCTTATTGGCAGCAGTGCTGTTCCGGATCCGACCGCTGCTGTTCTGATATACCGAAGTGTAGGTAAAGCAGGAATTAAAAGCTTTGTAAATAATATCAATAGTTTCGCTGCACCTGTGGATACAATCAGACATATAGGAAAAACAAGCAATAGATTTGGTTCTGTTTTTATTATGCCATCACTTTTTGCACAGGTGTGTGCTGAAAAGGAAAATGTGGCAGTTATTATTCCTGAAAAAGGTGCAGCAGCAGAACCACTTATATTTATGTGTAAAAGAAATTCAGCAGTGAAAAAATATATAAGAAATTTTTTATTTTCGTATGAAGTAAAAAGGATTTTTGAAGAAAAAACTTTTTCAGCGGTGGAATATGAAAATGTAAAAATAGATGAATTATGTAAACAGAGTATTACTGAAGAACTGGATGAAATATTCAATCTTATGAAATAATATAAAATACTTAGTAATAAATTAAATATGAAATTATTATTTCCCCATATCACCATGACACATCTAAACTGTACAAAAATCAGATGGCAGAGGGGATGTGTCATATGCAAACGGAAATTTTTGTAAGAGGCTATTGACAAAAGTATGAAAGTAAGATACCATAATAATGGAAAAGTAAAAGTTTGTAAAGATTTGAGAGTCTTTTCAAGCTTTTGTTTTGTAAAAGACCTTAAATAAAGAATTCAAACAAGTCATATCTTCTGATATCCAAAATCAACAAATGAATTGGCAAGATATTTATTATCTTCAAAGTACTTTCGATAAATCGCATTAATGTCATATGACAATAAAATAAATGAAAAAGTAACCGGTCGGGTATAAAAGAAAATCGCTCCCCAAAAATGAGAAGCGATATGTTCCGCCGAGGTCACACGGCTGGTCTGAGTGACGGGACTTGAACCCACGGCCTCTACCACCCCAAGGTAGCGCGCTACCACCTGCGCCACACCCAGACCTATATAACAGAATAAATTATAGCATGATAATTCTGATTTGTCAACAGATTTTTCCGACGGATTTTGACGAACCGTCAAAAATATGCTATAATATAAATAATGTTGATTCTGCAGGATTTCATATGGTGCTTCAGTAGCTTCCTGTAGAAGCAAATTCATCGTGCGCCAGCCAGTCGGACACGTTTATGATTGTATAATCATCATGTGTGTTGCGGACGATAACACGGCTTATTCCTGCATTTATAATAAATCTTTTGCACATAAGGCAGGGCTCGATATTGCCGTCGATTTCACCTGTTCTGGCATCATGGCAGGCAAGGTAAATATCCGCACCGATAAGGTCGGCTCTTGAGGCGGAGATAATTGCGTTCTGCTCTGCATGTACAGAACGGCAAAGCTCGTATCTCTGACCCTTTGGGATATTCATTTCGTCTCTTGCACAGCTTCCGTAGTCGGAGCAGTTTATTCTTCCTCTCGGAGCACCGTTGTAGCCGGTGGAAATGATTTCGTCATTCTTGACAACTATTGCACCGAAATTTCTTCTTATGCATGTGCTTCTTTCAAGAACGGTTTCGGCGATATCAAGGTAGTAATTGATTTTATCTCGTCTTGCCATTTTGGTCACCTCGGTAGAATATTATTATTTTCATTATAATACAAAATGAAATGAAATGCAAGTAATCTGAAAAAAGTATCTGTAAAATAAATGTAGGTAATAAGTGAAAATTTATATTTACCAGCGTGACGTGCCAGTGTTTCATCAAATCTTCGATTTGAATTGAAACACAAATACCATTTGGGTACTGGACCCATATTGCGGTTTATTTCACTTACAAATAAAAATAAACTC
>SVNU01000002.1 GCA_015066715.1 Ruminococcus sp.
GATTTTCGCTCACTGCGGTGAGCGACCAAAGGCTCTGCCTTTGGATTCCGCCAGCATTTTTGAAAAATTGCTGGACCAAAAAACTTTTGGTTTGAAATTCCAAAAACGACTTTTTCGACAAACTGAAGGACGCACATTCAAGTACGTCCTTTCAAACTTATTTCATAACAATTCTTTTAAGCGCAATAAGGTCAAATACATTTATCTTGTTATTGCTGTCCATGTCTGCTGCTTCCAAGAAAGCTACAGCTTTTACCTTTCTGCAAAGGAATTTCTGAAGAAGTACAACATCAGCTGTATTCACTTCACCGTCTGCATTAAGGTCACCAGGCTGAATATCATCAATACCGCTCTGAAGCTCAAGTGTGCCAAATCCAGAGGTATTAATATAGCCCTGACCTGTAAGGTCGCTCCAGTTTGCAATGCCTGTTCTCTTGCCTTCGCCGTTATCATCGTTAATCTGAACGTCATAACCGATAACCTGACCTGCTGTAAATCCACCGTTTACTGTCGGAATTGCAACTTCGACAATATAACCGTCCGATGTCTTTTTAGCGGCTGTTGTGTAAATATCAGCAGTTCTGCCGTCTGTAACTGTAACTTCATTATCGAAGTTTACACGAAGCTGAATATCGTCATTTTCATAGTATGAAGTCTTGCCGTTGTTTTCATCAATGAAAATTTCAACCGTATCCTGCTCATAGGCATTTGCATTTGCCTTGCTTAAATTACCGTCCTTAACCTCAACAAGTACATATATGTTTTCTGAATCCCACATAGCTCTTGCTGTGGCTGTTGCACCGTCTGTACCCATTGTGTACTTGTCAACATTGATACTGCTTGTCATATTCCAGCATGCATCAATCTCACCGTCAACTACAGGTGTATTGTAAACGCCGTATGCTGTAAGAGGCTGTTCGATAAATGTAAGCTTACCGTATACTATATCCTTGCCCTGAATATAATCAAGGGTATTCCATGCATCTTCAAATGCAGGGAAAATTTCTGTATTTTCAGTAATAATTATTTCAAGCTCAAGAGTTGAATTAGCTTTTACTGCAAACTGAGAAAGGTCAATAGCAACATCGCATGTGTCACCGCTCTTTACTGTTGCGTTTTTTGAAATATATGATGTTTCTTCACTGTCAGTAATAATGATACTTGCCTCACCATCAACATTTGAATCAAGTCTTATTACTGCCTTCGAATCATTCCATATTGTTTTAAACGTTGCGTCTGTACCGATTTCATTGGCTTTCTGTAATTTGAATGCCTTTTCGTAATCTTCAGCTGTTCCGTCATATTTAAGAGCATTTGCCTTTTTGATTGTCTGAATTTCAGCTTCTGTATCGGCAACTGCATAGAAAGCCGGCTTTGCAGAATAGTCCTTTGCGAATAACAGAGGATAACCACCAATCCAGCTTGTGCTGTCTGTAATACCCCAGATAACTACCGCTGTAATATTTACGCCCTCATCCTTGAGTGACTTATAAAGCTTGAAAACTTCATTGTATCTCTTGGCAAGGTCAAGCTGGTCTTCATCGCTATTTGACTTCTGGTCAATATCAAGCTCGGTAATCTGAACCTCAAGACCTAAGCTGTCATACTTTCTGATAGCTTCTTCGTAAAGTGAAATTGTAGGACTGCTCATCTTGATGTGTGACTGCATGCCTACACCGTCAATAAGACCTTTTGCCGCAAGCTCCTTGCACTTTTCATAAATATCGTCTCTTTTTGTTTCGATATATTCGTTATAGTCGTTATAGAAAAGCTTACAGCCTGCTGGCATAATTTCTCTTGCAAGCTCGAAAGCCTTGTCAATAAATGAATCATCACCGTAAACCGACATCCATGCAGACTGACCGTTTACAGTATTGTTTGAACCGGCATCTCTCATTCCGCCTGCATCCTTGAATGCTTCGTTTACAATATCCCAGGCGTAGATTTCAAGGTCAGGATACTGTGTTGTAACTGCATTTACCACATTCTTCATATAATTTTCAAGGCGCTTGTTCATCTTTTCAGGAGTTACCCAGTCTGCTTCTGCATCAAAGTTTTCCTTGAAGAACCAGTCAGGTGTCTGACTGTGCCATACAAAAACGTGTCCTCTGACAGGGATACTGTTTTCTTCCGCAAAGCTAAGCAGTGTAGCCGCATTGTCAAGTGTAATCTGCGGATTTGTGTCGTCACCTGTTTCAGCAAGGTACGCAAGAGTATTCTTGAGATTAAGTGTGCTGTCAGGCTTCAACTCGTTACCTAAAGTAAGGCTGTTATAGTGCTTTTTGATTAAATCCTGTGTAGCCTTTGTCTGAAGCTCTGTTGCAGTAGCGGCACAGCCAAGCTTGAAGTAGTCAGAATATATATCCTTGAGGGACGGAATATCTTCTTCAATTGCCGGGTCAGGAAGTCTTTCAGCCGCAACATCGTCAAGGTAGAAATCCATTAGATCTACCGTCTGAACGCTTGCATCAGGCTTATAGCCGGTCTGGAAATAAACAGAAAAGTTTGAGGCTGTTTCAGGGAGTGTATACTCACCCTCAATATAAGTCCATTCGCCGATATTGGCTGTTGAACTTGCTACCTCGTAGTAATTTTCCTTACCGTCCTTCTGATACTGGAGATAAAGTGAAAACTTCTGTGACTGCGGATATTCAATTGTCTCACTGCTGCTCTTGTACTCACCCTTGTACATTACCCAGCCGCTGAATCTGTAGTAGTTGCCGGCATTGAGCACCAGAGTCTTGTTCGCAGCAGGAGCATTCCAGAGCTGCTGTCTGTTGTAAGTGTAAAGACAATCGCTGTCATTGTGACCATTACCTGCGGAAATTTCACATTTTGCGTCACCTCTGCCGCTCCAGTCGTTTACACCGTTTTCAAAGTCTTCTGTAAAGCCTTCAACAGCGTCACCCTCATCATTAGGCTCACCCTCTGCGGCAACATCGTCCACATAGAAGTTGATAAGGTTTGACGGTGTTTCAAAGTATACTGTAATTCCCTGTGCATCAGAAGGGATTGTATAGTTTGCGCCAACCTTTGTCCATTCACCCTTTTTAGCCTGTACATTTGCGACGCTTTTGTAATTTTCAGTTCCACTTGCGTCCTTGTAAAGAACCTGTAAATTAATCTGTTCTGTGTCGTTGCCCTCGTCCTGCATTACATAACCGCTGATATAGTACGTTTTGCCGGCACGAAGCTCCTTGATTTTTGCGCAACCTGCACCGTTCCAGTTTTTGACACGGCCCGAAACATAAAGAGACTTTTCCCCGGTATTTGCTGTAGTGTCTACAATTTCGATAGAAGCGTCACCTCTTGGCGCCCAGCCTCCATAGCCGTCCTCAAATGTGTCCTTAAAAATTTCCACCGTTTCAGCAACCGCTGTAAACGGTAAAACTGCCGCCATACAGAAAACCATCACAGCCGCTGTAAGGCAGGACATAATACGCTTGAATTTCATAGCATGACTTCCTTTCATTTTTATACCCCATAATATAACAGTATATTATTACATTTATCATTATAGTACAACCACTGTTGAAAGTCAATTATTATCAGCAAATTTGATGTAATTTTATTTAACATGCACAATAACAATGTTGTATTTAAAGCAAAAATCACAAGAAAATGTTTTTTAAAAGGTCGGTACTTTTCAGAAAATTTTCATTTTTACCCCTTTACAAAAATAAAAAAGTGTGGTATAATGTATTTGTTAACGAGGTGTGGCTCAGTTTGGTAGAGCGCTGCGTTCGGGACGCAGAGGCCGTGGGTTCAAGTCCCGTCACCTCGACCAGCATAGCGGGTTTCGCAAAGCGAAGCCCGTTTTTTACAAGCTTTGTTAAAAATAAAGGAGAAAATATATGTTTAAAAAATTATCTGCGTTTATTGTAATGCTATGCATGATTTTCTGTTTCACAGCCTGCGAAAATAATGAAAGCTTTGAGGAAAAAGGCGATTATCTGACAGGTAACAGCTGGGAAGGTACCGACGGTTCACTCATAGACCTTGAAACTGACGGCACTTATAAATTCTACAGAAGCTCTGCTGACAAGACAAACAATTATTATTCAGGCACATTTGAGGTTTTAAACGGTCAGACAGCTGTTGACTACATTGTTGAAGAATATGGTTTTTCCGAAGAAGCACAGCGTACTGTCATGGAAAAATACAGAGTTGAGGATCAGTACTATTATGTACTCGTTTTAAACCAGAACGAATGTATTGTAGATGGTCAGAACACTCTCAGCGAACCTACCAAAACCGAATATTTCGGATATTATGCAATAAGCGACGAGCATCTGAACTTCACAAGTCTCAAAACAATGGGACAGATGGACTTTTATAAGAAATAAAACTAAAAGGAACTGCAAATGCAGTTCCTTTTAGTTTTATTTTGTCAAAAAAATATTTAGAAAAGAAAATTTGTATTTAGCGTTCTAACATTATGTACTTTTTGCTTGTACAAAAAGTACCAAAAATACATTTCTTTTTCTCAACGAGAAAAAGAAACAAAAAGAAATTCAAGTTTCGTCATTTAAAATGCAATCAGACTGTTTCCACGTAAAAGAACTACCATACCCGATAAAAAGCAAACTGTTGCAGATAGTCTGCATAAAACGCAATTCTCCCCGCAAATTAAGTTGTAACTTGAGAAAGCTTGAAATTTCGAACTTACAAATTCTATTTTAATTGCAACCATCTGCAAATGAACTTTTAATTTTGTAATTATGAAGTTGCCAGGTACAAGGAAATATTATTATTTAAGTTACAGTGTGACGGATAGAATTTTTTCTTTTTTGGTCAAGCTTTTTATCTTTTTGAAGAAAAGAAAAAAGCTTGTGCATTCTTTTGTTACTTTTCTTGTGCAAGCAAGAAAAGTAAGGAAAAACAGAAATATAAAAATAAATTTATCTTCTCTAATTTAAAAGGAACTGCAAAACACAGTTCCTTTTGTTATCTCTTGTGATAGCTTCTGAAGTCAAAATGAATAATTTCCGTGATAAAGCTCAGCATCTCCGAGGAGGACTGAATAAGCTCCATAATAGTTTCAGTATCAATATCAAATGGTACATCGGCAGGGTATCTTGTTTCAATATAATAATGGTTTAAAAGTGTGCTCTTTTCAAGCCATTTTTCAAAATGATAATCAGTCTGTGACGCCTGTTTACAAAGCCATGTAAGGTTATGCCCATCATAAAGATGATGCTTTTTATAAAGCAGATAACCTTTAAGTCCTTTTTCAATACACTGCTGGCAATGAAAGGCTGCGCTGTTATAGCATCTCTCATCATCAAGCAGATTTTTTGCCGCAAGCAAATCAAGATTAGCATAATAAAGCCAGTCAAAATATCTGCGGCTGTCCGAATCACGGTACCCTCTACCCATAGAGCACCGTCCCCGAATTGTCTATTTTCCAGGCGAATGTGCCGATTTCACCTCTGAGACCGTCAAACTCCGTTTGTGTATAGATTACAAGGTCAAAGGGCAGTTCACAGTCAATATTGAAATAAAGATTTCCTGCAAGTTCCGATGTGCTTTTGATGCTGTCATCTACAATGAGTCCGAATTTGAAGCTTGTAAGCTCGCCCATTGTATCCACCTTAACACTTATAAGGTAAATTTTTTTGATTTCCTTGCAGAATTCAAGCAGCTTCTGCTCAAGTTCCTTTACATACCTGTTGTCTTTCATTACAATTCACCCTCCTTTATAATAATGCTATCACATAATTTGATTAAACAAAAATATATATTCCGTCTGTACATGTGAAAATATACACTACCTGATCGGTATATGTATAACTTTCGCCGTTTGTTTCTGCGGTAAAGTCAAGGACTGCATATTTTGCAGAAGTAACAGTTTCCTTAAAAGTTGTCTCGCTGCCATTTTCTTCATATATTGAATCCATAAGAGATGTAATTTCATCAATCTGAAGGTCATCGGTTCTGTCGCCGCATGCAACAGCTTCAATATATGTGTATTTATAATTTTCACCTAAAGAAGCCGCCGTTTTATCGTATATTTCCTTCATAAAATCCCCGACAGCCTTCTCACTGTTTTTTTCAATATACTTAATGTATTGTTCAGACTGGGTTGACGCAAAAAGCTGTTCATCTTGTATCTGAAGTGAATAGTAATAGTCACTGACAACTCTCATTTCATCGTCAGTAAAATACCGTCCGTCAAAACAAATATCAATATCCGTATCTTTTAACTGGCGTAATGTAGCACCATATGGAAGATCTTCCATTTCGATGTTTTCGCCGCTGTCGCAGGCACACAATGTTCCGGTTGCCAGAACTGCACATAAAATCAATGATAAAAACTTTTTCATATATAATTCCTTCTTTTTATATTTTCTTTACTTAACAATAACACAAATTCTCACTTATGTCAACAATTCTTTTAAAATTCTATTGAAAAAAAGATAAAAATATAGTATAATTTACTTGTTAAGATTATAAAATTTCTGCAAATAATATTACGGAGGAAATATGCCCAGATTTTTTCTTGAAAATATAAATTTATCACAGCCTGTAATTACCGGTGAAGACGCAAAGCACATAGGTCGTTCACTGCGAATGAAACCCGGACAGCCGCTGACCGTCTGCTCCTGCGGAACGGATTATTACTGTGAAATAACAAGCATAACTTCTGACGAGGTTTATCTGAAAATTAATGACAGCCGGCTTTGTTCGGCAGAACCATCTGTCGAAGTTACGTTGTTTCAGGCTGTTCCGAAGCTCGATAAACTTGAACATATTATCCAGAAATCAGTCGAGCTTGGAGTTACAAGAATTGTTCCTGTGCTGACAAGACGCTGTGTTTCAAGACCGGACAGGAAGGATTTTGAAAAAAAGCGTATCAGACTTAATAAAATTGCACTTGAAGCCGCAAAGCAGTCCGGCAGAGGTATTATACCCGAGGTAGGCGAAATTATTTCGTTTAACGAAGCTGTTAAACAAATGAGTGAGTACGACTGCCCGTTAATGCTTTACGAGGAGGGCGGAATAAGGTTTTCAGAGGTGCAGACAGATGCGTGTAAAAGCTTTGCGCTGTTTGTGGGAAGCGAGGGCGGATTTGACGAAAGCGAAGCCGAAACCGCAAAAAGCGCTGGCATTACTCCAATATGGCTTGGTGAAAGAATACTTCGTTGCGAAACCGCTCCCCTTACAGCAATATCAATTTTAATGTTTATTACCAAAAATTTGTAAAATTATGGTTGAAATTTATAGAAAAGTGTGGTATAATAAAAAAGAACAATAAATGCCATATATAAAAAGGGCCGCAGACCGGGCAATTTTTCTGCGGAGAAATGAGGAATCAAAATGAAAAAAGGTTTAATTTTAGGTCTTGTAGCAGGTGCTGCTGCGGCTGCAGCTGCAGTTCTTTTTATCAAGAAAAAGCAGGATGAATACTGCTACTATGACGAAGATATGGACGATCTCGATTGCGATTGCTGTTCAGATTGCTGCGATTGCGGTGACGAATGCAGCTGCGATGAAATCCCGGCTGATAAAGCAGAAGAAAGTATGATTATGACTGATGCATGTGTTGCATGCGGTGCTTCTGAAGAAGAAGCCCTTGCAGCTATCGAAGACGAAGTTGAATCAGACGAGGTTTAATTTTTAAAAGTTATCCCGATGCATATGCATCGGGATTTTTTTAGTATCATTAAAGTATTTCATGGAAATTACTTTCAAAGCGAAAACCAGGAGGCACTCCATTCGAAGTGCCTCCACATTTTTTATTTTACTTTTTTAGCAATATCATCAAGAAGCTTTAAAAGAAGTTCGTCTGATGTCATTGAGCCCAGATCTCCTTCACGTCTTGAACGTACTGAAACTGTCTTTTCCTCTACTTCCTTATCGCCGATTGTAAGCATAACAGGAAGCTTATCCATTGTAGCGCTGCGGATTTTGTAACCTACCTTTTCTGCTCTGTCATCAATAGTAATTCTGATGCCTGCCGCTTCAAGCTTATCTCTGATTTCATAGCAGTAGTCAAGGTGTCTGTCGGCAACAGGAATAATTCTCACCTGCTCAGGAGCAATCCAGAGCGGAAGTGCACCTGCAAAGTGTTCAATCATGTATGCAAGTGTACGTTCATAACAGCCAAGTGAAGTTCTGTGAATGATATAAGGTCTTCTCTTGCTGCCGTCAACATCAACATATTCCATACCAAATCTCTCAGCAAGAAGCATATCAATCTGAATTGTTACGATTGTATCTTCCTTGCCATAAACATTCTTGTACTGAATATCAAGCTTAGGGCCATAGAATGCCGCTTCGTCAATACCAACTGTATAATCAACGCCAAGATTGTCAAGGATTTTACCCATAACAGCCTGTGCTTCCTCCCACTGTTCCTTTGTACCCTCATACTTGTTCTTAGGGTTTTCAGGATCCCACTGTGAGAATCTGAAAGTACAGTTTTCAAGCATTCCTACTGTCTCAAGCATATATTTTGCAAGTTCAAGACAGCCCTTGAATTCTTCTTCAAGCTGTTCAGGGCGAAGCACAAGGTGTCCTTCTGAAATTGTAAACTGTCTTACTCTGATAAGACCGTGCATTTCACCGCTGTCTTCGTTTCTGAAAAGTGTTGATGTTTCACCAAGACGCATCGGAAGGTCACGGTATGAACGCTGTCTGTTTAAGAATACCTGATACTGGAATGGGCATGTCATAGGACGGAGTGCAAAGCATTCCTTTGTTTCGTCATAAGGGTCGCCTAAAATAAACATACCGTCAAGATAGTGATCCCAGTGACCTGAGATTTTATAAAATTCTCTCTTAGCCATAAGAGGTGTTTTTGTAAGGAGATAACCATTCTTCTGTTCAACATCTTCAACCCATCTTTGAAGAAGCTGTACAACTCTCGCACCCTTTGGAAGAAGGATTGGAAGACCCTGTCCTACTGTGTCTACTGTTGTAAAATACTCAAGCTCACGGCCAAGCTTGTTATGGTCACGCATTTTAGCTTCTTCAAGCTGCTTTAAGTGTTCTTCAAGCTGTGAAGCCTTAGGGAATGCAACCGCATATACACGGGAAAGCATCTTGTTCTTTTCAGAGCCTCTCCAGTAAGCACCTGTACATGAAAGAAGCTTTACAGCCTTAACCGGTGCAGTTGTCATAAGATGTGGTCCTGCACAGAGGTCTGAAAACTCACCCTGCTTGTAGAATGAAATCGGCTCGCCCTTGTCAGCATGCTCCTGACAAAGCTCAACCTTGTAGATTTCGCCCTGTTCTTCAAGTGCCTTTATAGCTTCTTCCGGTGTCATTGTATAGCTTTCAAGTGGAATACCGTCTTTTGCAATCTTCTTCATTTCAGCTTCAATCTTTGTAAGTTCTTCCGCTGTGAAAGGCTTGTCAAGGTCGAAGTCATAGTAGAAACCGCTGTCAATGGCAGGCCCGATGGCAAGCTTTGCCTGTGGGTAAAGTCTTTTTACAGCCTGCGCAAGAATATGTGAAGCTGTGTGCCAGAATGTCTTCTTACCCTCAATTGAATCAAATGTCATTACTTCAAATTCACAGTCTGCATCAATAACAGTTCTGAGGTCTTTTACCTCTCCGTTGATTTTTACACAGCATGCAGACTTGAAAAGTCCTGCTCCGATTCCCTTTACAATATCTGCTGCCGGCATTGCATTTTCAATTTCACGTATGCTGCCGTCTTTAAGTGTCAACTTAATCATTTTATTTTCCTCCTTATTTTCCAAACAAAAACACCCCTCAGGACACAAAAGTCCCAAGGGGCGATTATAACCGCTGTTCCACCCTTTTTCGCACACCTGTCCCATATACAAACAGATATACCTCAAAGCTGTTTTATAACGGAAACAAACCGTCGGGTATTAACCGAACTCAAAAGGCGGTGTATTTAATATCCGTTTTAACTCCGCTCTCAGCCGGTGACGAAGTTTCTCTGAAAAAACTCTGATAAAAAATCTTCCTTTATCAACGATTTATTGGTATAGCTTTATGTTATCACTAATTTTCGGTTTTGTCAAGAGTTTTTTTATTTCCAAAGAAATTTTTTTGATTTTCGGTGACAAATGCCGTGTAATTTGTTATTATTTATATGACAGCTGTCAAAGAGGTGAAATGATGAACGAGAAAAGAATGATAAGGCTCATACAAAAGCACAATACAAAAGCGTTTGAACTGCTTATTGATACATATTCCCATTATGTCGGTGCTGTAATCCGCAATGTCATAGGGCAGACTATGACAAACGAGGACGTTGAGGAAGTTGCTGCCGACGTATTTGTGGAAATATGGAACAGTCCGCACAAACTTTGCGAAAACAAGGTCAGACCGCTTTTATCTGCAATAGCACGAAATCTCGCCCGCAACAAGCTGCGCAACATCAACACTGCAGTTTCCGCTGACGAAAATGATTTTCTGCTGTTTGACGACAGCTTTGAAAACGAAATCGACCGATACGAAAAGGCAGAAATAATAAATGACGCATTAGGCACACTATCCGAAACCGAACGTGATATTTTTATACGGTTTTATTATCTCGGTCAGTCGACAAAGATTATTGCGCAGGCGCTTGAAATGTCAGTTACTGCTATTACCAGTACTCTTTCAAGAGGCAGAAGAAAAATGAAAAAATATCTTAATGAAAATAACATTACAATGTGAGGTGCTGAAAATGAAAAAGGATTATTTTAAAATCATGAAGAATTACAATCCCGAAGTCACAAGCTTTTCCGTTTCATCGAAAAATATAAAGGAGAAAGCTATGAGTAAAATTAATAAACCAAAAAGACAGCTTCAGTTTACAAGAAGATTTTCGCCTGTTATCGCCGCTGCTGCTGTCTGTATAACAGCTGGTGTGGGGGTACTGGCATATGAGCTTAGTACACTTGACAGGGCAGAAAATTTCTTTGAAAACTACAATGTTGCAGAGGAGACATTTGATGAAAATGATCGAACAGCTTTAAATAATGTTTTTAAGCCGGAAATAACACTTGCTGAATCAAATGGCACAACTATTGAACTGACCGGAAATATTTATGATGAAAATGTTGCGTATTTCTTTTTTACTTTAACAGCTCCCGAAGGAACTGTTCTTGATGAAGAATCATATTCTTTTGAACTGTATGATCTGAAGCACGAAAAAATTTCTGCTTATGGCGGCGGTGCAGGTTCAACTTATGAGTTTAATGATGACAATTTAACTGACAATATCACATATTTTACAGTTTCGATGCACTGTAATGGATATCAAATTCAAGATTTCTCTGAAATTACATTTGGTGATATGTACAGCTGGGGTGAAAAAGCAGATGTTGATGATTTAATTATTGAGGGAACATGGACTATTCCTATTACACCTGATGTTTATGCTGAATCAATTGAGCTGATAGATGAACCGTTCAATTTTTATACCAATACAAGATATTACAGAATTGATAACATAAAAATATCTCCGATAAGTATTCTTGTTTACGGAAGCTTTGATATGAGTACCGAAGATGTAAATATAAGTCTTATTATGAAGGATGGAAGTGTTTATGATAACATCGATTTCGGACACGGTGGTGCTGTGACATTCAGCGGACAGTATACAACTTCTTATGCACTGGGTAAACCAATCGACCTTTCACAGGTAAAATCAATAAAGCTTAATGATACAGAAATTTCCGTTGAGGAAAAATACACAGAAAAATATGGTAACTCTGCCGAAACAACAGAAAAGGAAACCGAATAAACAATATAAGGCCCGTAAGATTATCTTTCGGGCTTTTACTATTGCATAAACTTCTTTATTCTTCAAATAATAATGCCGAAAGGAAGTGAAAAAATGGTATCAAAAAAGGAATATGCACAGATGAGCAAAAAAGCATCCCCTCCGACAAAATCGTGGAAAAATATACCATGTGCGTTTATTATCGGCGGTCTTATATGCACCCTGGGACAAGCTATAAAGAACATTTTCATATACTATGGTGTTGACGAAGAAACCGCAGGTACATGGTGTTCGGTATGCCTTGTAGTATTAAGCGCTATCCTTACCGGTCTTGGTCTTTACGAAAAGCTGGCAAAACATGCCGGTGCAGGAACCTTAGTACCTATTACAGGCTTTGCAAACTCTATTTCTTCCTCGGCGCTTGAAGCCAAATCAGAGGGCTTTATACTTGGTGTCGGCGCAAAAATATTCACAATTGCAGGGCCGGTAATCTTATACGGTACCGCTGCAAGTGTGGTTTACGGAATAATCTATTATTTTATACGGCAGTTTTGAAACTAAAACACACGCATATTAAATTACGGGCGGCTGACAGTCGCCCTAAGACTTTTGAAACATAAGTTTTCTTTATGTACATATTTCCTCCCAAAAGTTCAGGGGCTGTTTTTTACAGCCCCTTATCTTAATTTGATGATTCTTCTGTTGATGTACCATCAACCATATCTTCAAGAGCACTGCCTGCGTCAGTCATGATATTTTCGCCCTCTGACACCAGGTCATCTACAGCGTTCTCTGCCTCTGTAACCATTTCCTCTACCATATTATTTGATTCGGAAGTAGTCTGGTTATCATTATTTTTGTCATCAAAACCATCTGTTTCCTGTCTGGCTTCAGTATTTTTTTCAGCCTGCGAGCTTACTGTATCATCTTTTCCACATGCCGTAAACGCACAGCAAATAATAGCCATACTTAAAATCAATGAAATTCTTTTAATCATGATTTTTCCAGTCCTTTCATAAAATCTGCACTGCAATGCTATGCAATACGTTTTTATTTTTTCCCGTATGTCCCGATTTATCCGCTTCTTCACTTTAAATATTATAAGATTTTTTCAATTTTCATCATGAAAAATTATTTTTAAACATATAATGTTGAATTATCTGTTTAAATGTTGAAAACTCCAAAACATCTTTCAACATATTATTACAATAATAAATCAACGTATCTACGTGAGTTACAAAATGGTAACAAAACATTTCAAAAATATTATCAACAGACTTTTCAACACAGTGTTGAAAAGTCTGTTGATAACAAAAAAGACCTCTTTAATTCAAGAGGTCTTTTTATTCAATAAAAGCAATATCCGTAAGTTATCAATAATTACTGATTGTTTTCGATGTACTTAACAATATCACCAACAGTTTTGATATCTTCAACAGCTTCATCAGGAATTTCGATGTCAAATTCTTCTTCAATAGACATAACAAGGTCTACTACGTCAAGTGAATCTGCACCAAGATCTTCAGTAATGCTTGCATCAGGCACTACCTTATCTTCTTCAACGTCAAGCTGATCAGCTACAATGCCTTTAACCTTTTCTAAAACCATTTTGTATTACCTCCATAGATATTTTTTATATAAAGGTGTTTTCACACCTATATACACGTAATATTTATTATTCTGTGAACTCACCGATTTTTCTAAATTTAGTGTACCTTTGTTCGAGCAAAATGTCAATATCTTTTTTGGAATTTCTTCTTAGAGTTTTTACCAAAAATGACTTGATATTTTCAGCCATTTTGTACACATCATGTTGAGCCTTACCATTTGGCTCTTCAATAATTTCCTCTGCAACGCCAAGTCTGACCATATCTTCAGCTGTAATTTTAAGCATTTCACATGCTTCATGCTCTTTTCCGGCATCCTTCCAGAGAATGCTTGCGCAGCCTCTCGGAGAAATTACCGAATAAAGGGCATTTTCGAGCATAGCAAGCTCATCGCAGACGCCCAGTGCAAGAGCACCACCGCTTCCGCCTTCTCCCAGAACAACTGATATAACAGGTGTACGCAGACGCATAAACTCCATAAGATTTTTTGCGATTGCTTCTCCCTGTCCTCTTTCCTCCGCTTCAACTCCGCAGAATGCTCCGGGAGTATCAATAAAGCAGATTACAGGTCTGTGAAACTTTTCCGCCTGCTTTGCAAGCCTTAAAGCCTTTCTGTAGCCTTCAGGATGGGGCATGGCAAAATTAGTTCTTTTGTTTTCGTTTAAATCTCTGCCCTTAACCTCTGCAATAACCGTTACAGGAATATTATTAATGCTGGCAATACCGCCCATAATGGCATTATCATCACCATAGAGCCTGTCACCATGAAGCTCATAGAATTCGCTGAAGATAAGCGGAATATAGTCATTTACAGTAGGACGATCCTTTTCACGTATAAGAAGCTGACGCTCCCATGCTGTCAGTTCGCTCATAATCAGTCGTCCTCCTTTTTATAACCATGAAGCTTCATAACATGTGAAAGAACACTTCTCATTTTCTTTCTCTCAACTATCATGTCAACAAAACCCTTTTCCAGCAGAAATTCAGCAAGCTGAAAATCATCCGGCAGCCTTTGCTTGATTGTACCTTCAATAACTCTGCGTCCTGCAAAACCAACAAGAGCCTTTGGCTCCGCAATAATAATATCGCCAAGGGATGCAAATGACGCTGTAACACCGCCTGTTGTCGGGTCTGTAAGAACTGTAATATAAAGCTGTCCCGCTTCGGCATGCTTTGCAACAGCACCAGAGGTTTTAGCCATCTGCATAAGCGAAACTATTCCCTCCTGCATTCTTGCACCGCCTGAAGCACTGAACAGGATTACAGGCTTTTTCTTTTTTGTTGCGGTTTCAATGGCACGGGTGATTTTTTCACCTACAACGCTTCCCATTGAAGCCATCATATATCTTGTATCCATAACACCTATAACAACAGGTATACCACGAATTAAAGCTTCACCTGTAATTATAGCGTCCTTAAGACCTGTTTTTTCCCTGAGCGCCTGCTGTTTTTCATCATAATCAGGAAAATCAATAGGATTTTTACTTGTCATGTTTTTATCAAATTCTTTGAAGCTGCCTCTGTCAACGGTTATGGCAATTCTTTCTCTTGCCGAAAGTCTGCCATGATAGCCGCAGTTCTGGCAAACCATATTAACAGCTTTATAATCGTCCTTAAAAATGACATTACGACACCTCGGACACTTAAAAAGCAAATCTTCTGGAATTTTATTCGAAGTGCCTGTTTTCCCGTCGGAACCGTCTCCGTTGAATCTTGTAGTAACAACCTTAAAAAGATCCTCCAGCATTTTCGGTTTACACCGCCTTTCTTATCCGGATTTTATTCAAATTCAAATGTTTCAAGAAATCTGTTATTATACTCGCCGCTGTGGAATGTCTCGTTTTTCACAAGTGCAAGCTGAAAATCAATATTTGTGTCAATACCCTCAACAATAAATTCCGACAGCGCCCATTTCATTTTCATGATTGCTTCGTCTCTTGTCGGAGCATATACAATAAGCTTTGATATCATCGAGTCGTAATAAGGGGAAATTGTATACCCCTGATATGCAGCACTGTCAATACGGATTCCAGGACCACCCGGTGTATGAAGTGCCAGAATTTTACCCGGCGACGGTCTGAAGCCAAGCTTTGGATTTTCCGCATTAATGCGGCACTCGATAGCATGACCCTTGATTTCTATATCATCCTGTGAGTAGTCAAGCTGCTGGCCTGCCGCAATTTTTATCTGTGCTTTTACAAGGTCAACACCTGTTACAAACTCTGTTACAGGATGTTCAACCTGAATACGTGTATTCATTTCCATAAAGTAGAAATCCTTATTATTTTCCACAAGGAATTCTATTGTTCCTGCGTTGTGATATCCGCATGCCTTTGCAGCTTTGACAGCTGCTTCGCCCATTTTTTCACGCAGTTCATCAGTCATAACAGGACTCGGGCTTTCTTCAAGAACCTTCTGATTACGTCTTTGCATACTGCAGTCACGTTCACCCAGATGAATTACATTTCCGTGCTTATCGGCAAGAATCTGTATTTCAACGTGGCGTGGATTCTGAACAAAGCGTTCCATATATACAGCGTCATCACCAAAGAAGTTTTTCGCTTCCTGTCTTGCAATTTCAATCTGTGAATCAAGCTGTTCCTTGCTTTCAACAAGTCTGATACCACGACCGCCGCCGCCGGCTGACGCCTTGATGAGAAGCGGATAACCGATTTTTTCGGCAGCCTCCCTTGCCTCCTCAACAGATCTGACAGCACCTTCTGACCCCGGAATTACAGGAACACCGGCTTTCTTCATAGTTTCCTTTGCAGTTGCCTTATCGCCGAGCATTTCAATAGATTCAGGAGTCGGCCCTATAAATTCAATGCCGCACTTTCTGCACATATCGGCAAAATGAGCGTTTTCGGAAAGGAAACCGAATCCGGGATGAACGGCGTCACAGCCTGTCATCTCACAGGCTGAAAGAATTGCCTTTATATTAAGATAGCTGTCTTTTGTATCAGCCGGTCCTATACAAACTGCTTCATCGGCAATCTGCGCATGAAGAGCATTTCTGTCGGCAGTAGAATAAACTGCCACACAGCGTATGCCAAGCTCACGGCAGGCTCTTATTATTCTTACGGCAATTTCGCCTCTGTTAGCGATTAATACCTTTTTAAACATATTTATTTACTCTCTTTCAGATGTAAGGTTTAAAGAAATCACTGACAAAACCAGCAATTTTCAGTGTGCACTAAACTGTGCCGCTGCCGCCCTCCGAATGGAGGGCACGGCGAAAACGTCATGTGTCCATATCTGCCAGTCGTAAGCATCACAGACGTTTTCGCCTGTTTTTTCTGCGAAAAAACGGCAGCGGCTTTGTGAATTCAACTGTTATTTTATCGCAAATGTAATTTCTGCAACAACAGCCTTTTGTCCGTCTACAGTTGCAATACCCTTTCCGACACCGATTGGCCCTTTAACCTTGATAATTTCAACTTCAAGCTTTAAAGTGTCTCCCGGCAGAACCTGACGCTTGAACTTTGCCTTGTCTATTCCGGCAAAGAAGCCAAGCTTACCCTTGTTTTCAGGAAGTGCAAGCATTGCTACACAGCCTGCCTGTGCAAGCATTTCTATCATAAGTACACCCGGTGTTACAGGATGCTCCGGAAAATGTCCCTTGAACCAGAAATCATCTTCCTTGATGTACTTTGTTGCAACTACCCTTTTGCCTTCTTCAATTTCATTTACTTCGTCAATAAGAAGAAAAGGATCACGATGTGGAATGATTTCCATTATCTGCTCTTTATTGTATACTATTTCAGCCATTTTTTCAAGTCCTCATTAAAATTTTATTCGATTATCATTACAGGCTGGTCAAATTCGACAGGATTACCGTTCTCAACAAGTATTTCCTTGACAGTACCGTCAAACTCGCTTGTTACTTCGTTCATAAGCTTCATTGACTCGATAATCATGATAACGTCGCCCTTCTTTACCTGCTGACCTACTGTTACAAACGGTGCCTTGTCAGGTGCCGGTGCTGCATAGAATGTGCCTACAATAGGTGCCTTAACAACATTTCCGCTTGGAAGTGCTGCTTCGTTTGAAGCGTCAGCGGCAGGCTCTGCTGTACCGGCTGCCGCAGCCTGTGAAACCATGTTCATTACAGGCGGCATTGCAGGCATCGGTACTGCCTTTGTTTCCTTTTCAATAATAATTTCAGATGCACCATTTACAATTTTTATCTTTGAAAGACTGCCGTTATTAACCTTGTCAGCAAGTCCGTTAATGTCATCAAGTGTAAGACCGCAAGCTATTACCTTTTCGCTCATATCCCTGTTCTCCTTTAGTCTGTTATCTTCTTCATGCAGATTGTGGCATTATGTCCGCCAAATCCAAGTGAATTTGAAAGCGCTGCTTTTACAGGTGTTTCAACGCCACTCTGTGTGCAGTAATCAAGATCGCATTCCTCATCCGGAGTCTTGTAGTTGATTGTCTGATGAATAAAGTCATTCTTGACGCTGAGTGCTGTAACAACTGCTTCAACACCGCCTGCTGCACCTAAAAGATGTCCTATCATTGACTTTGTTGAATTGATTTTCACGCTGTTTGCCGCATCGCCCAAAGCCTTCTTTACTGCCTTTGTTTCATACTTATCATTAAGTCCTGTTGATGTACCGTGAGCATTTATATATGTGATATCTGAAGGCTCAAGTCCTGCTTCCTTAATTGAGTAAGCCATAGCATGTGCTGCCGCTTCTCCTTCAGGATCCGGTGATGTGATGTGGTAACCGTCACCTGAAGCACCATAGCCTGCAAGCTCTGCGTAAATCTCAGCACCTCTCGCCTTTGCATGTTCATATTCTTCAAGAACAAGCATTCCGGCACCCTCGCCAAGTACAAAGCCATCTCTGTTCTTGTCAAAAGGTCTTGATGCGTCCATAGGGTCTTCTGATTTTGTCAGTGCATGCATTGTTGCAAAACCACCAAGAACAAATTTTGTAACCGCACTTTCAGAACCGCCGCATACAGCCGCTGTAAGATAACCGTCCTTGATTTTTCTGAATGCTTCACCGATTGCATGTGTACCGGATGCGCATGCTGTTGTTGTACAGTAGTTGTCGCCCTTAAAACCAAGCTTTATCGCAACTTCACCTGCTGCCATGTTGCCAATCATCATAGGTACAAAGAATGGTGATATCTTTGAAGCGCCCTTGTCAAGCATCTTTGAGTACTGCTGTTCGATAAATTCGATACCGCCGATACCAACGCCGATAAGCACACCCACCTCATAAGGTGAAATATCCTTGAAATCAGTACCGCTGTCCTTTATCGCTTCACAAGCCGCCGAAATAGCATACTGTGTGTAAAGCTGCATATTACGAAGTTCTTTCTTTTCAAGCTTGCCGCATTCAAGCGCATCATAGTTCTGAACCTGTCCTGCAACGTGAATGCCGATGTCAGATGCGTCAAACTTTTCAATTTTTGAGATACCGCATTTGCCCTGCTTTATATTTTCCCAGAACTGCGGAACATTATTTCCAAGGGGATTAACTGTTCCAAGCCCTGTTATAACAACTCTTCTGCTCATTGTATTTTTCCTTTCCAAAATTTATAATTACATTGAAAGTCCGCCTGAAATTTCAATTACCTGTCCTGTAACATAGCTTGCATCGTCTGAAACGAGGAATGATACAACCCCTGCGATTTCTTCAGGAAGTCCGTAACGCTTCATGGCAATCATCTGAAGCATTGCGTTTCTCTGTTCTTCTGTAAGCTTATCTGTCATAGGAGTCTTGATAAATCCAGGTGCTACGGCATTTACATTGACATTTCTTGAACCGAGTTCCTTTGCAACTGTCTTTGTCATACCGATAATAGCCGCCTTTGAAGCTGAATAGTTTACCTGTCCCGGATTACCGTAAAGACCTGCAACAGACGCAAGATTTACAATTTTACCGCTTCTCTGCTTCATCATGATTTTACCTGCAAGCTTCATCATATTGAAAACACTCTTCTGGTTTACATTGATAACAACGTCATACTGTTCTTCTGACATTCTTGCCATCAGACCGTCCTTTGTGATACCTGCGTTGTTTACAAGTACATCAAATCCACCAAGCTTTTCCTTTACAGCGTTTACCATTTCCTCGCACTGTGCATAATCTGAAACGTCAGCACAGAATGTTTCACACTTTACGCCTGTTTCCTTTATTTTATCCACTATATCATTATCTTCAAACATACTCTCATTTAAATCGTTAAGAGCGATGTCAAATCCGTCCTGAGCAAGTCTGAGTGCGATTGCCGCACCGATTCCTCTTGACGAGCCTGTAATTAAAGCTACTGCCATTTTCTTACCTCCGATTATTTTGAAAGAAGCTTTTCTGCCTCTGCAAACATTTCTTCAACAATTTCCTTACAAGGCTTCACATCATTTACCATACCTGCAATAAGTCCGCAGAGGAATGAACCTTCTTCAAGATTACCGTCCTGAACAGCCTTTCTGAGTGAGCCGAGTGTGATTTCCTCAAACTCATCAGGAGTAATAGCACCCTTCATTTCGTCTGCCGCAAGTCTCTTTGCAAACTTTGTCTTTACGTTTCTGCATGGATGACCTGTTGTTCTGCCTGTTACAACATTGTCTGTGTCCTTTGCGTCAACAACAAGATTTTTGTAAGTTTCATGAATCTGACATTCTTCTGACGCTAAAAATCTTGTTCCTACCTGAACACCCTCAGCACCAAGCATAACTGACGCCGCAACACCTCTGCCGTCAGCGATACCGCCTGCCGCAATAACAGGAATTTCAACAGCGTCCACAACCTGCGGAACAAGACACATTGTTGTGTTTTCGCCGATGTGTCCGCCTGATTCAGTACCTTCCGCAACAACAGCGTCTGCACCTGCTCTTTCCATTCTCTTTGCAAGTGCAACTGACGGAACTACAGGAATAACCTTAATTCCTGCTTCCTTCCATGCCGCCATAAACTTGCCCGGATTTCCTGCACCTGTTGTAACAACAGGAACTTTTTCATCGATAACAAGCTGTGCAAGCTCCTCTGCATTAGGGCTCATAAGCATGATGTTTACACCAAAAGGCTTATCTGTAAGCTCTTTGGTCTTTCTTATCTGATCACGAAGATAGTCAATCGGAGCAGAACCGCCTGCAATAAGTCCTAAACCGCCTGCGTTTGACACGGCAGCGGCAAGAGTGCTTTCAGCAATCCATGCCATACCGCCCTGTATAATCGGATATTTAATTCCGAGTAATTCTGTAATACGGGTTGTCATTGTTTTTTCCTCTCTCTCAATACTATTAATTAATATTCAAAAATAATCGCACCAAATGTAAGACCGGCACCAAAGCCTACAAATCCTACCTTGTCCCCTTTTTTGATACGTCCGCTTCTTACCGCCTCATCAAGTGCAATCGGAATTGAAGCGCTTGATGTATTTGCGTGCTTGTCAAGATTTATAACAAACTTATCCATTGAAACCCCTAAATTCTTTGCCGCAGTTTCAATAATTCTGACATTCGCCTGATGCGGAATAATAACATCAAGCTCGTTCAGGTCAAAATCAATCTTTTCAGCCGCCTTAGTAAGGGCGTTGGGAAGTGCCTTTGTAGCAAATTTGTAAACCTCTCTGCCGTCCTGATAAAGGTAATGCTGATTTGATTCAGGAAATTCATCATCAACCTTTCCCTCACCTGACATAAACGCATTTGCCGGTGGAATTGAACGTGCAAACAGATATTTTGCACCTGTTCCGTCTGCGCCAAGAAAGCTTGAATACATGCTTTCCGAGCGTTCAATAACCATAGCCGCCGCACCGTCACCGAAAAGCACACATGTGCTTCTGTCACTGTAATCGGTAATTTTTGTAAGATTTTCATTAGCTATAACTAAAGCATACTTTATATTTTCGTCTGTCTGGAGGTATCTTTTTGCCATGTCAATTGCATAAACACAGCCTGCGCATGCACAGTTCACATCTATTGTCATTGCGTTTACAGCACCAAGCTTACCCTGAATCACACATGACATTGATGGTGTGTAATAATCCGGAGATACACTTGTGTCAATAATAACGCCGATATCCTCAACGGATATGCCTGCCGCCTTTACAGCTTCCCGGGCTGCCATAAGACCCATATACCATGTCGGCTCACCGTCTGAAACATATCTTTCAACCATGCCAGTACGTGTTCTTATCCATTCATCGCTTGTATCTACAATCTTTGCGAAATCTTCATTTGTAATTTTTTTCTTAGGCAGATATCCGCCTGTACCTAAAATTTTAATTCCCTGCAAAAAAATTCCTCCCAGCATTGTATTTCGTTGAAAATTATGGTATGATAGTATATGAAGATATACTACTACAGCATAATTTATCATTTTTTTATTATAGTATATTTTTGAAAATTTTGCAATGTAATAAATGATATTTATTTGGCATTTTTCCAAATCGTTACATTTTACACAAAAAAGCACATGTTGTTTTGTGCAACTACAACATTTAATGAAAGAGGTATAAAATTATGACAGCATTTTTATTTTCAGGACAGGGTTCACAGTATCCGGGTATGGGCAAGGAAATTCTGGAAGCAAATCCGGAATTTGAATTTATTTTTGAAAAGGCAGAGGAAATTTTAGGATATGACCTGAAAAAAGTAATGTTTGAAGCTTCGGAGGAAGAACTTTCACGCACATGCAATTCACAGCCTGCAATTATGGCTATGTCACTCCTGTGCTTTGAAGCCGCAAAGAAAAACGGAATCACCTTTGACGCAGTTGCAGGTCATTCACTGGGCGAATACGCTGCAATGGTTGCTTCCGGCATTCTCACCCTTGAAGACGGCTTCAAGGTAATCAAGGCAAGAGCCGCCGCTATGGACAAGGCAGGCAGAGAAACAGAGGGTGCTATGTACGCCGTTATGAAAATGACAGCCGAAGAAATCGAAGCTGTATGCGAAAGCGTTGACGGATATGTTGTGCCTGTAAACTACAACTCCCCTGCCCAGACAGTTATTGCAGGTGAAAAGCAGGCATGCGAAGAAGCTGTAAAAGTCTTTGCCGAAAAGGGCGCAAGAGCAGTACCGCTTAAAGTATCGGCTGCTTTCCATTCAAAGCTTATGCAGGGTGCTTCCGATGAATTCTATGATGCTGTAAAGGACATTACGTTCAACGCTCCGAATGTTTCATTTTACTCGAATGTAACAGGCAGCGAGCTTAAAGACTTTTCAGACATGCCGTCACTTCTTGCAAAGCACATGGTTTCACCTGTCCGCTTTACATCCGAGCTTGACGCTATGACAGCTGCCGGAATTGACAAGTTTATCGAGCTTGGTCCTAATAAGGTTCTGACAGGACTTGTAAAGAAAACAATCAAGGGCGCAGACGCTAAAAACATCGAGAATTTAAAAACACTTGAAGCGGCTCTTGCTTAAACTTAAACCACAAAAAACACAAGGAGGTATGAGTCATGTATTCGGTTTTAATGTCAGTTTATAAAAAGGAATCACCCGAAAATTTAAGGGAAAGTGTCATAAGCATGATGCAGCAGACTGTACCTCCCGATGATTTTGTACTGTATTGTGACGGCAGACTTACCGATGAACTTTATCTTGAAATTGAACGTCTGAAGCAGAAATATCCTGTGCTTAATGTTATATATAACGATGTAAATTCAGGGCTTGGCAAGGCGCTTTCAGCCGGAATTGACTACTGCCGCCATGATATTGTCGCAAGAATGGACAGCGATGACATTGCAAAGCCCGACCGTATGAAGCTGCAGCTTGAGGCTCTGAAAAAATACAGCGTCGACATAGTAAGCGGTACAATCGAGGAATTTTCAGGGGATATTTCAAATATTACAGGAATAAAGACACTTCCGGAAAAGGACGAAGAAATAAAGAATTATGCAAGACGCCGAAATCCTTTCAATCATCCCTGTGTAACCTTCCGCAAGCAGCAGGTTTATCTGGCGGGAAATTATGAACACTGCCCTTTTTTTGAGGATTACTGGCTTTGGCTTCGTATGCTCGATAACGGATGTACGGGATACAATGTCCCCGAAAGCGTCCTGTACATGAGAAGCGGCTCTGAACTGTACAAAAGGCGGGGTGGATTTTCATATACCATAGACGCCCTGCGTTTCAGAAAGAAAATGAAAAATGCAGGCTTCTGCAGTTTCAGTGATTATTTTGTCTCATGTGCCGCACACATAATTTTTGCAATAATACCAAACAGACTTAGAATGTTTTTCTATTCAAAAATACTGAGGAAATAAAAATGGGATTACTTCAAAAGGTACCAAGAAAAGCCTGGAGCTTTTTAAATATTATAAATAAAATTGTCAGAAAAGACAGCAAAACTATTTTCTTATATTCAAATCTCGGCTTTTATGATAATGTAAAAGCAATTTTCGACCATCTTATCGAAAACGGCTATAATAAAAAATACAAAATAATTGTAAGCCTGAACGACTGGGAAAAATATACCGAAACAGCTGAAAAGAATGTAAAATATGTCAGCAATGTAAAAGGGCTTTTTGCTTTTTTCCGCTCAAAGTACTGCTTTTACTGTTTCGGAAAATATCCGGTAAAGCCCTCAAAAAAACAAATAGTTTTTAATCTGTGGCACGGTATGCCGCTGAAAAGAATCGGAAATATGGTTAAAGGACACGAGAAAACAGACTACAACTATTTTACCCATCTGCTTTGCACTTCCGAATATTTCCGTGATATAATGAAGAAATCCTTTAATGCGACCGACAAGCAGATTTTCATCTGCGGTCAGCCAAGAACCGATGAAATGCTCTCACCTGTTGCTGCTGAGGATGAAATAACCGTAAAGGCGGCTCTCGTCAGCTACGAAGCAAGATTTTCAAAAATGCTGCTCTGGCTTCCTACCTTCCGTGAAAATGAAGGCTCAGAGCTTGATATACTGTCAGCTGACAAGCTGTCAGAGCTTGACCGAATCTGCGGTGAAAACGACTGGTGCATGATAGTTAAACTGCACCCGCTTTCTTCATTTGATGTTTCAAAATGCAGCGGGTATAAAAATATAGGCTTTGCAAGCAATGCCATGCTTTCAGAGCTGCATATCGGCTTTTATTCGCTTGTTGCAATGTCATCATGTCTTATAACAGATTACTCGTCAATTTATTTTGACTATATGCTTCTTGACAGACCTATGGGTTTTGCAATATCCGATATTGACAAGTATAAGTCTGACCGTGGTTTTGTATTTGATGACCCTCTAAGCCGAATGCCCGGTGACATTATAACTACAGGAGACGAGCTTTTAAAATTTGTCAGAAAAATTATTGACGGTAAGGATGACTATGTAAACTCAAGAAGAAAGCTGTCCGAGCAGTTCAATAAATACTGTGACAACAAAAACTGCGAAAGAATTTTAACCCTTTTAAATGACCATAATTCATAGGAGAGAACAATGGACTTTAAATCATTCATTAAAAAATTTCCTTTTTTAAATAAATTTGTCAGGAACACCTATATAAAGAAGAAAGCCGCAGACTTTGAAAAGGTTTCAAAAAATATTCAGACAGACTCAAAACTTGTGGTTTTTGAAAGCTTTCAGGGCAGAAGCTATTCATGCAGTCCAAAAGCCATATATGAATACATGCTTTCTTCGGAATACTTTGCCGATTACAAATATGTATGGGTATTTCGTGACCCTTCTGCACACGGTAACTTTCCGGATAACACAAAGCTTGTGAAATTCGACAGTCAGGAAGCGTTTGAGGCTTACTCAAATGCAGGAACATGGATTGTAAATTCAAGACTGCGTGATTTTTTTGTGCCGAGGGATGACCAGAAATATATCCAGTGCTGGCACGGAACACCGCTGAAAAAAATCGGCTGTGATGTCACCTGCGCCGGAAACGCAACCTCAACCGTTGAGCAAATACACGCAGAATACACCAGAGACGCCGAAAAAATACATAAGCTTATTTCTCCGTCTGATTACACCACCGAAAAGCTCATTTCTGCATTTAATCTTGAAGCAATCGGAAAAGCAGATGCAGTTATTCAGCAGGGTTATCCGAGAAACGACGCTCTTTTCAACACGTCTGATGAAGATGTTGAAAACATAAGGCAGCGGCTGAATCTTACCGATAACAAAAAGGTTGTACTTTACTGCCCGACATTTCGTGACAATCAGCACAACAACAATGGATACTCACTTAAAATAGGTATGGATTTTGAAGCGCTGAAAGAACGCTTCGGCGAAGAATGTGTGATACTCTTTCGTGCGCATTATTTTATTGCCGATAATTTTGACTTTGAAAAGTACAAGGGATTTGTAATCAATGTTTCGGAATATGACGACATAAACGAGCTTTATCTTGTAAGTGACATTCTTATTACCGATTATTCCAGCGTTTTTTTCGACTTTGCAAATTTAAACCGTCCTATGATTTTCTATCTTTACGATTTCAAGGAATACAAGGAAAATATCAGAGATTTTTATTTTGGCACAGCAATGCTTCCGGGCATAACCGCAAATACGCAGGAAAAGCTTGAAAAAGCGTTGTCAGATATAATAAATGATATGAAGAAGGGCGGAACCGGTCTTATGAGGTACTCAACCGCCGTTGCTGCCTTCAACAAGCGTTTCAATCCGATTGAGGACGGACATTCTGCTGAAAGAACTGTAAAAGAAATTTTTAATATTACTCTTTAATACTTGCCAATTATGTTAAAGTGTGTTACAATAAGCATGGTAATTAATAAGAATATCAGATTACATTATGAAAAAGAGAGACAAAACAGGAGAAAAAAATGAAGATTAAAGCAGTAGACGGTTTTTTGGATATAATAACCGAACACAAGGGACAGGCAAAAAAAATATGGATGCTCTCTGTCAACAATCTTGTAAAAAAATACAAGGGAGCTGTTATGGGGCCTTTATGGGCTCTGATAAAACCATCATTTACACTTTTTATTTTATGGTTTGCATTTACAGTGGGAATACGAGGCGGAAACTCTGTAAGCGGATATCCGAGATTTATTTTCATGCTGTCAGGATATATACCATGGTTTTTTGTCAGTGAAATGATTGTGGGAGGCTCAAGGTCTATAAGGCAAAACAGTCAGTTTGTTACGAAGCTTTCATTCCCCGTTTCAAATATCATGACCTTCTGCACAATGTCATCCTTAATCATTCACCTTGGCATGTGCCTTATAATGTACGTAATTCTGCTGTTTGCGGGATACGGGCCAAGCATTTACAATCTGCAGTTTTTCTACTACATGCCGCTTATGTATGTGTTTTTCCTTGTTCTTTCATGGACAACAGCACCCCTCAGCGCCTTCAGCAAGGATTTTGAAAATCTGATAAACGCAATAATCACAGGACTTTTCTGGCTTTCAGGTATCTTCTGGGATACTTACAGCATACAGAATCCGATTATAAAAACTATAATGTACTTTAACCCTATCAATTACTTCGTAAACGGATACAGAAAATCCTTCCTTTACGAAACCTCAATATTTGACGGAAATTACACAACCGAACTGATAATTTTCTATGCGGAGTTTATTTTACTGATTTTTATCGGCAGTCATCTTTACAGGAAGCTGAGAAAAATTCTTCCGGATATTCTTTAAAAGGAGGCTGAAAAATGAGTGAAGCAGTAATTAAATTTGACCATGTAAGCAAGGAATACTTTTTATATAAAAACGACAAGGCTCGTTTCAAGGCGATTTTTACAAACAACAGAGGCGTTAAAAAGCATCGTGCCCTTACAGATATTTCCTTTGAAATTCACAAGGGTGAGTCTGTAGGAATCATCGGCAGAAACGGTGCAGGCAAATCAACACTTCTCAAAATGATTACCGGCGTTTCATTTGCAACCTCCGGCGAAATCACTGTAAACGGAAAGGTTGCAGCGCTTCTTGAGCTGACTGCCGGCTTTTCAAATGATATGACAGGCAGAGAAAACATCTATTTAAAAGGTTATCTTTTAGGTCTTGAAAATGCCGCTGTAAAACAGATTGAAGAAAATATTGTGGAATTTGCAAATCTCGGCGACTATATTGACCAGCCTGTAAGAACATATTCAAGCGGTATGAAAATGCGTCTGGGCTTTGCAATAAATATTAATATCAAGCCTGATATTCTTGTTATAGATGAGGCTCTGAGTGTTGGCGACGCTCAGTTCAGAAAGAAATGCGAAAATAAGATAAAGGAGCTTCGCAACTCCGGTATCACCGTATTATTTGTAAGTCATTCTGTAAACAGCGTAAATGACACATGTGACAGAGCAATATACTTATGTGACGGAAAAATTGAGTACGACGGAAGTGTAAAGGAAGCTTTTGAACATTATAACCTGAAAAAATAAACGTATTGTTGTATTTTAGCAAAGGGCGGATATAAGTTATGTACAAAAAAATAAAATCAGTTGTTAACAAGCTGTGTATTTTAGTTGTTGCAGCAGTTTTTTGCTCTATGAGTGCTGCTGTTATTGCCGGTTCAGCTGTTAAAGATGATGATATGAAATATACTGTTGAAATAGTTGACGCTGACAAGGAAGTACTTGATATAATTCCAATCGGTATCGGCGTAAGAGGTGATGCCAACACCGACGGCAAGGTAACTGTAAGTGACGCTTCGCATATTGCAAGGTATCTCGCAAATATAAGCATCAATAAAAACTATATGCCGGGTTTTAAAGGGTCTCTTGGAGAAGCCATGGGCGATGCTAACGCCGATGGTAAGCTGACAGTCAGTGATGCTGCCAAAATCGCAAGATACCTTGCCAAAAAATTTGCAAATCCTGATCTCGGATGGGACTAATATAAAAAGGCGGTCAATGACCGCCTTTTTAATTTATTTATTTTTTCGCCTTTGCAAGATACCTTGCTATTGCCGCCGCATCAGCTACAGTAACCTTGCCGTCATTATTATAGTCGGCATAAGGATTTTCGTCTATGCTGATTGTGATGCGTTTTGCAAGTGTTCTTGCGATAAATGCCGCATCACTGACATTCATTTTTCCGTCATTGTTAGCGTCACCAATCGGGCGTGTTGTGCCTGTTGCGGTAGTTGTTATCAGTGATGTAATGAATGTAGAAACTGTTGTTGCTTCTGTTGACGCCGCTGTTGTAACCGTAGTTGCTGTTGTATTTGTTGTGTTGGTTGTATCTGAATTTTCAGCTGTTGTATTTGTTGTTTCGGCTTTTGTTGTATCTGAAACGCTTGTTTCTGTTGTTGCAGCAGTTGTTGTAGTTGCAGCTGTCGTTGTAACGCTTGGGGTTGTCTGTGCAGGTGTATCATCCAGAGCAACGAAGTTTCTGTTGTATTTTTCAGCATACGCCTGAGCTGTTGAGTTTTTGTAGCCGTAAATTGTACCGCTGAAATAATAGTTATCATACTCAAAGCTATCGCATATTGTTGAAGCAGAATCGTAAATTTCACATTCAGGGTTTTCTATTGTTATACTTTCAAGATGTAAGCATCCTTTGAACGCTTCACTTCCAATACTTATTACAGTTTCTGGTATTGTTATACTTTCAAGGTAGAGAGTTGCTAGTGCACCGGATGCTATTCCTCTTGTACCTTCTTTTATTTCTACGGATGTTCCACCATCATAACCAATTATCCATGTATCGGCATAATACACAGGACCTGTCTGATTATTATGTAATGCTGTGTTAAGAAATGCACCGGAGCCTATACTTGTAACGCTGTCGGAAATCTTTACGCTTTCAAGAGATTCACACCATCGAAATGCAGATTCTCCTATACTTATTACACCATCGGGAATTATTATACTTTCAAGAGCTGTACAATAACAGAAAGCACTTTCTCCTATGCTTGTCACACCATCAGGGATTTTGATGTTTGTAAGTGCTGAACAATAGTAAAAAGCATCTCTGCCTATACTTGTTACACCGACAGGAATTGATATACTCGTAAGGCTTTTGCAATCCTCAAATGCAAAGTCGCTTATAATTTTTACACCGTCTGGTATTATATATGATTCATCTGTTTTAGCCTCAGGATATAGAATTATTTCCGTTTGTTCTTTATTAAACAGTACTCCATCTATGCTTCTGTAATACGCATTATTTTCAGATACCTCTACACTTTCAAGAGATTCACAATAGCGAAATGCGCCTTCTCCTATACTTGTTACACCGTCAGGAATTGATATACTCGTAAGGCTTTTGCAATCCTCAAATGCAAAGTCGCTTATAATTTTTACACCGTCAGGAATTATTATACTTTCAAGAGCTGTACAATAACAGAAAGCACTTTTTCCTATGCTTGTCACACTCTCCGGTATTGTTATGCTTTCAAGCTTGCGGCAACTTTTAAACGCTTCATCGCCTATACTTGTAACGCTCTCCGGTATCATTACACTTTCAATCTTTCCGGTACAAAATGCACCGGCTGCTATACTCGTTACATTGTCAGGTATCACTGCATCGCCCGAACAGGTCATTCCATCAATTAAAATATTATTTACTATTACAAACGGATTTTCATCCTGTTTTGCGTTAAGCCATGGTGTCATAAGAAATGCATAAGACCCAATGCTTGTTACGCTTTCCGGTATTGTTATGCTTTCAAGTGCTGCGCATGCATAAAAAGCTGAATTTTCTATACTTGTAACATTTCTGGGTATTGTTACACTTTCAAGACTGTAACAACATGAAAAGGAACGGCTTTCTATTGTCGTTATATTTTCCGGAATCGTTACACTTTTAAGAGCCTTACAAAAATAAAATGCATTTTCACCTATACTTGTTATACTGTCCGGTATCTCTACGCTTTCAAGAGATTCACATTCATAAAACGCTTCTGCTGCTATACCGGTAACAAGCAAACCTTCAATCTCATTCGGAATATCAACTTCAACTGCCGTTGTATCGCAATCAGTTATTATGACATAATCATATATCCCGTCCTCATCCTCATCGACTTTCTTATAAGACAGATAATCTCCGTATTGTTCCTGTTCTCCGTAGGTTTCCGCCTTACCGGTTAAAGGCAGTACCCCCCCCCGAAAAACAAATGTCCGCTGTACAGAGAATCGCAGCTGTTGCAATTCCAAGCATTCTTTTTGCAATGTTCATTACAAATTTCCTCCTATTAATAAATTTATACTTAAATTATACACTAAAGTTAAATAACTGTCAATATTTACCGACAAAATAAATATTTCATTTCAGTTTTTCAAAAAACAAAAGGAGTTTCCAAAAAAGAAACTCCTTTCAGGCTATAACGCAAAGCCTGTATAGATTCAATATATTTTATCCATCAATACGTATAAGACCATTTTTCTCAAGATTATGAAGGAATAAGAATCTCGCCTCGTCACGGCACTCCGGCTTCACAAGATAGTACATATAACACTCTATGAGAAAAAGCTTTGTCGCAGTTCTTCCCTCGATTTTAAACTGATTTATTCCAAGAGGAAGATACTTGTTTATAATCATTTCGGGGCTTACATGGTGAGAGCGCTTTTTACTGTCAAAAATCGAATTTCCATCCGACGGACATTTAATGTCAGTTATATTTTTGTCGTTATAATTTCTTACATCAAAAGGCTTTCCGGGATGCTTTTTAAGATGCTCACAGTAAAGAATCTGCTGGCGTCCCACAATCTCATACTCCTCGCTTCTGAATCGACAGCCGGGAACACAGCATGAATTAACCAGAATTTCGCATTTTTCTCTGTGAGGAATTCTTTCCAGAATATCAAATTTATTGTTCAAATCGTAATCCAGTACAACAATATGGTAATCCTTATTCATCTCCTCTGAAAGCTGACTGACATCGAGAATGCGCTTACAGGTTGAGCTTGTCACCTTGTATTTCGGGTATTTGTTCCTTATATAATCCTCAAGGAGGGGCGAAAATACAATAACCTCATTAAGACCATTATTTGCAACTTCCATTACCATGTTGCAGAATTCATCCTTGAGATGTTCTTCCTTTAATACAGGATTTGTAAATGTAAATCTTAGCGGAACGCCCTGACTGTTAAATGCATTTACGATGCTTTTAACCACATTCTTGTCACAAGGGCGATGCATGACAGTTCTGCCGCCATTCCACATAGAAGGCGGAAATGCACCGTAAAATGATGCAATCTCTAAATTATCATAAAAATACTGCGGAGCATTTTTTATCATGTTCAAAAGTGTTAAATTCATTTTTGCGTGAATTGTAAAATCCGGAAGATGAAATTTGATTTTTTGATTTTCCATAAGTCTTAAAATCCCCTTTTGCTTTTATAATATAAAGTATATCATAGTTTTTCAAGTGTGTCAAGTTAACAAATTTTCTGAACAAAAAGCCGATTATATGTTGAAAACAATCATTTTTTTATTGCAACTATTTAATAAAGCGTAATAACAGATACATGGCATAAAAATTCCTCCCATGGTTTTTATTCATTATACCACAGGAGGATTTTCTTTTTTGTCCGTGTGCATTTTATATTGCACAGGTATTACTTTAAGTATACTATTTATATTAACTAATAGAAATACAATCTTTATTTGAAATATCTGTCAAGGAGACCCTTGAATGCACAGCCATGTCTTGCTTCGTCCTTAGCCATTTCGTGAACTGTATCATGAATAGCGTCAAGACCAAGTTCCTTAGCTCTTGCAGCAAGCTTCTTCTTGCCTTCGCAAGCGCCGTTTTCAGCCATTACTCTCATTTCGAGATTCTTCTTTGTTGAAGCTGTAACAACTTCACCGAGAAGCTCTGCAAACTTTGCAGCATGCTCTGCTTCTTCATATGCTGCCTTTTCCCAGTAAAGACCGATTTCAGGGTAGCCTTCTCTGTGAGCAACTCTTGCCATTGCAAGATACATACCAACTTCTGAACATTCGCCGTTAAAGTTTTCTCTTAAACCTTCGATAATTTCCTTATCAACACCTTCAGCAACACCAACTACATGCTGGTCTGCCCATGACATTTCATCAGAATTGCTTTCTGTAAATTTTGAAGCCGGTGCGTTGCAAATAGGACATTTATCCGGTGCGCTGTCTCCTTCGTGAACATATCCGCAAATTGAGCATACATATTTTTTCATTGTTTTGTTCCTCCAATATTTAAAAGTTAGTCAGCTTTATCAGCTGTTATTATTATAATACATCTTTTTTGAAATGTCAACACTTTTCATAATTTTTTTGTATATTAATTTTTGGTTATGTATATTATGCAAAGTATGATAGTAACAATTATCATTTATTGCCATTTTTCACAATAAAAGGAGCCGATAAATCAGCTCCCTTTATAAATATAAAATAATGATAATTAAAAACCGTAATTAAATATTATTTTCCGTTAACCTTATCCCATGATGTTCTGCCTGCTGCTACATATCTTGCGATTTTAGCGGCATCTCTTACATCCATTTTACCGTTATCGTCAACATCGGCAAAGAACTGACCTACTTCATCAATATCCTTAGTGCCTGCACAATAACGTGCAACTTTCGCCGCATCTCTTACATCAGCTTTTCCATCAACATTTGCGTCACCACGCATGCTTACCATTGAGCCGATAACCTTTCCGCTCTGTGAATACTTCTTATATACCTTATGCTCCTGATACCGCTCATTTGGTCTTGATGACTCAAATATTGAAATAACTGCATCTTCAGTATCATAGCTCTCAAATGCTGCATTGCCAGATGAAAAATCAGTAACTGTATTAATCTTAACCTCATATGTGTCATTTGCTGTTGCATCTGCCGGAATATGGAAATTAAGATGAACTAATGGATCGCCATCTCTGAATGCTTCATTTGAATATCCTACAAGTGAAACATATGATTTTCCGCCTTCTTCAAAAATACAGAATGCATTCGCACCTGATACATCCTTGTCTTCAAGTGTAAGTCTTGAATCATATTCAACAAGCATATCAAATGCTGTGCACTTGTTGCTTGAGTGAGGTACAAGGTCAACTACCGCTGAATCGCCGGCAACGCCAACTGTACTCTTGAGTCTTAAACCGTCAGTCATCGCCTTTTCAACGCCGCCTGTTACTGTAACTACAGCATTCTTTGTTTCATAATTTTCAAAATCATCATAGTCAGTTGAAAAACTTGTAATCTGACTGAAGTTTACAAAATAATCATCATTTTCAGCGCCTTCAGGAACACGAAGCTTAATAGTAGCAACAGCTTCACCATCCTGATAAGGAGCCGCATCATAACCTACAAGCGAAACATACTTTCTTCCGCTGTCTTCAAAATCACATGAAGCCTTAGCGCCGCTAACGCCTACAAATTCAAATCTTGCATCGTATTCAACAAGTAGGTCGTAACAAGTACACTGATTACCTGTATTCATAATAAGAGGAATTTCTACAATTTCTCCAACCTTTGCTTTCTTTCCCTGAAGCGCGATTGATACTTCTGATTCAACTTCTTCAATAGAAGTTTTTGATGATCCACCCTTGGACCTTCTTGTTGTTCTTGTTGCACTTCTTGCTGTTCTTCCGCCTCGTAATGCCTCAGCGTTCTTCATGCTTGCCGCTGAAGTTGTCATACCTGTTGCTGATGCTGCCATAAGGGCTGTTGCTAAAACTGCTGAAACCTTCATTAACTTATTCTTTTTCATAATATTTCCTTCTTTCTTCATAAGACAAGGCAATTATTGATAATAAAAACAAAAAAATCCGCTTAAATCATTCTGTATAATGAAAAGCGGCCATATACACTAACCTTAGTGTTAATGTATGCAACCGGCTGTCATACCGCCCCTCGCGGCTTAGACCCTTGGCTTTGCGTCCTTACCTTTCAATAAGTTTGCCAATTATTTATTTCGAATATTGAATATACCTTTTACATCTCTGTTCAATTTGTTTCTGTTTCTTTCTATGTACACATTATAGCACCGTTTCCATTAAATGTCAATGGATTATTCGCAAATTCGTTCATTTAAATCAACATCAGTTTATTATATTATGCACACTGCACATTTTTGAGATGTTTTTTAAAATTTGTAATATATTTTCTGTCAAATCATTTAAACCTTAAACGTTTTAAATGTCCTGTTTATGCATAAAGAAGCACCGATCGACATCGGTGCTTCTTTACTGTTTTTGGTAATTTAAGATACTCTGTTAATTTTTTGCGGTTCTTGAAAGCCATGCATTTGCAAGGTCAAGCGCTTCATAAAGGCTTTCCTTTTCGCTTGTTTTTGTTACCGCTTTATTAGGCGGAAGTGTCAGATCTGTTGACATCTGATATACTTTTATCTTACTTGCAATGTCCATATCATTAACCTTCTGTTTTTTCAGAATCTGAAGCATTACTACATAATCATCAGACATATTTCCATAATAGATGGTGTCTTCATGTCTTACAAGTGGGAATCCCTTGTATGTAAAAAATCCGTTGCTCATTTTATGCCCTCCTTTAGTATAATTAAACCGCCGGCAAAACCGACACTTTTATTATTATAGCATTTTTTCATGTTGTTTTTTGTCGTTTATTACCAGTTCATAACAAATTCTTCGGTTGTGTCGAATTTACTTAAATTCTCGATAAGCAGGTCTACGTATGCAGTACGGCATTTAAAACATGGTATGCCATTCACAACAATAAGACTCTTCATTCCGTCAGCCTCATAGAATTCAACTGTCTGCTTTGTTGTGCCGTTTTGTGTTTCAAGATATATTGTGACCTCTGGTTCACCCTGCGGCTGCTCATCTATCACAAAATCCTCCGCTGAAGCTTTAAGCAGATACTGATAGAAGCTCTGGAAGCGTTCGGGATCGCATTTCTCACCATTTTTGGCAACTTCATAATTATCAGATGTTCCGCTGCCGGTAAACAGTACATGTTCCCCACCGTTTACGTCAATTTCCAGTTTGCCAATATCCCACACATATGTACCGAAAATCATCTTTGAAGTAATATCACCCGGCGTTAATGTTGCCCAGCACAGACTGTCCGCAGAAACTGCGTAAATTACATCCACGCCGTCAAGCATTACCGAATAATATTCGCCTTCAGAGATTTCAAGCTTTTCGCCTACTTTTATTACATAGCTGTCGCCATCAAGTGTTGTCATTGAAACAGTGCATAAAGGATTGTCAAGTGAAACTCCCTTTATTTCCTCCTCCGAAGGATGTGCGGAAATTGCAGTATATGCACTAAGTCCGAAAAAGCCCTGTGTTGCATCCTGTGACTTCTGCACATCAAGATATGAAAATACTGGCTCTGACATGTAGTGGGTTGCAAGAGTACCGCTTGTACCGTCGCTTTCAGATGTTGAGTCATCATATTTCAGTACAATGTCATAATCCAGATCGCTTCTTTCAATTGTGATTATTTCAGGAATCGGATTATTTCCGTCAGCACTTGCCTCTATAAGCGTTGTGTTAATAAAGTTTTCTTCAGAGTTCAGAAATACACTTACCGAAGATGTTGCCGCAAGATAAACGGCATTTTCGCCATCTATCATGCAGTAAGTTTCACCGCTTGTGGGAGATTCATTTCCCACAAGAAGTGTCTTTTCCTCTGAAGCAGTTTTCACTGTAACCTCAGCCTGCGGTTTTGCAAGACCATACTTTTCAAGGTCAGCCGCATTTTCTTCAACAATATCATCACAGCCAAGTGATGCTGCGCTGTTTAAAAGCGACGCTGTAAGGGTATAATTTACATCAAGGTCCTCAATACCCATCACTGTAAATACAGGCTGACCGTCAGCACCTGTTTCACCGGAGGGTACAGCTTCGTATCCACCGGCCGCATTGGTAACAGCAACAGTTTTAATATCAGCCTTTTCAAAGCTTAAAACAGCGTCAGGTATAACAGCTGCCGGCTCATTTGATGAGGATACTGCCGGCTTGTCTGATGAATCATCTGTCAGCATAAGAGCTGCATAGCCGCCGCCTGCAACAGCAAGAACTGCCGCACAGGCAATAACTGCCTTTACATTCTTTTTCATCGGTTTCTTCTCCTTATGAATACCACGATACCGCAAACCGCAACAGCAAGCGGAATAATTGCTATTACGCTCCACATTACAGCGTTACGCTGTGAGGATGTAATATCAAGAGCTGTGGATTCAAAATTCTTTTCTGCGATAATAATACTGTTTTCCTTACCGCAGATTTTGTTTACAGTGTTCACAAAGAATTCAGCGTTATTATAAGTAGAAACACCTGTTATGCACGGGTCAAGGAACGAAACGCCGCCGATTACAAGCACATTATTTGAATGTACTACATCATTTGCATCCACATTTGATTTACCTGCAAGCGCCATTACAACTGATTCGCCCTTTTCAGCATTTTCCATATCAAATTCAGTTGCTTCCTGAGTTTCTTCTTCAGCTGCCGGCTGTGTTTCTTCTCCAAGACTCTCAAGGTCCACTTCCTGTGCCTCTGTAAGATTCAGAGGGTACAGAATGGAGCTTTCAGAGGATTTTAAAAGTGCTGTAGTTGTTCTGTCTACATTTGCTTCAAATAAAAGTTCAATTTCTCTTGCCGCAGGAGCAACGAGAGGAAGCTTTGTGTTAGAAAGACCTTCGCTGTATGTACTGTCAGCAATTGAAACAATCGGAGCTGTTACAGTCTGTGACATACCGTATGTGTTTCTTGCAACATTTATCTGCTGCATCATTTCTGCGCTTGATTCAATAACCTGATTTCCATTTACTTTAATTCCCCATACTTCAAGGAAAGCATCAATTTTCGGAGTTTTTCTCTGTAAAATATCAGCCACATAAATCATGTTTTTGTCAAGATTTCCGTTATTATAGAGGAAATCCTCAAACTTTTTAATATCATTGTCTGTAAGGTCATTTGTTGGTGCCGGAAGAACTACCATGTCATAGACTTCAGGTGATATTTCATCTGTCAGCATATCAATAATTTCGTAGCTGTAACCGTTCTTATCAAAAAGCTGAACAAGCGAATTCATAGCGTAGCCCAGATCCGAATGATAAATAAGCTCACCATTATAATAAGCCGCAATAGCAATGTTTACAGGATTTGCATCTGTAACGCTCATTATAGCTGATGTTATTTCAGATTCACCCTTATATCCTGTATAGGAATAACTGCCTGTTGTATAGTAGTTTGAAGTATCCACTGAGAAAAGTGTGTCAATTGAAGTTGCCTTGACTCTGTCTCCGCTTGCGATAATAATTGTACCTTCTGCAATTTCGCCGTTATAATGCTCTGCAAACTTATTGACAATATCAGGATTTTCTTCAATGTTGTAATAATTTACTGTAATGTGGTCGGAATTCTGCTGATATTTTGCAAGTGATTCAACAATAATTTTACCCATACTGATGTCACCCATTCTGATGTTTTCAATATCAGCTTCATTCATCATAACAGCAATTTCAACATCTGTATCTATATTCTTTATATAGTCAATCGTATCCTGTGAAACTTCATAAATTCCCTGAGAAGTAAGGTCAAGCTTCAGTCCCTTTTTTTCTGTCAGAAGTCCGGCAATAAGATTTATAAATACAACTATTGCGATAAAAAACAGTGTTATAACAGTCGCAATACTTCCGTATTTAAGCTTTTTCTTATTAAACGGCTTTTTTTCCTTTTTTATATCTTTACTCATTTTCTTCGTTCCTCCTTAGCTCCAGCGTCTCTTTTCAAATATTCTGACTGTCAGGAAGTTGAAAATTACAGCAACACTGATATAGAAAAGCACACTGGAAAGATTAAATATTCCGCATGTAAATTCGTAATATTTATTATAGAACGAAATTGCCATTAAAGCATCTGTAATAAAATCAACACTGATAAGATTGTCAATCAGTTCAGCAATAAGGTCAAGCATATAAACAAGTAAAAGTGCAAGCATGCCCACAACCGCTGCTACAATCTGGTTTTCCGTAAGTGCCGAAATAAGCATGCCGATTGAAATACATGCAGCCCCCATAAGGAACAAAGCAGCATAGTTGGAAAGAACAATTGTCCAGTCAACAGTTCCGAAAAAGCTGAGAATCACACCGTGTACAAGTACAATGCTGATACCGAATATGTACATAACAAGGACAGCAAAATATTTGCCCATTACCATTGCACCAAGACTTATAGGTGCTGTCAGAAGTCCCTGATCTGTTTTCTGCTTTTTTTCTTCACTGAAGGTTTTCATTGTAAGAATCGGAACAAGCATTACTATTACAAGAAACAGCATTGAGAAAAATCCTGCCATATCCGATGAACCATATGCTATTGTATTTGAATAAAAGAACCAGCCGGATAAAAGATAGAATACGCCAAGAAATACATAAGCTATACTTGAGGTAAAAAACGAACCCAGCTCTCTCCTGAATATTGCGCCCATTATTCGTTTCCTCCTTTATCATCCTTATTTAATCCATCAACGCCTTCGCCCATAGTAATTTTAAGGAATATATCCTCCAGAGTGAGCTCTGTTGTCTTCATAAGCAGAATAGGCCAGCCGTTTTCCTGAGCCGCACTGCTTATTTTTCGTCGGAGATCAACATTTTCCATAGCCTCGATTTCGTACTCAAAAACTCCGCTTTCCTTTTCAAGGTCGGCAACAACTGATTTAATTCCCTCAAGGGATTTGAGTTTTCTTAAAATCTCATCCTTGTCCCCCTCAAGTCTTACAATAAGGCGGTGGTCATCAGACATCTTCTTTGAAAGGTTGTCCGCAGTATCGTCCGCCGCAACAACGCCGTTGTTTATAATTATAACCCTATCGCATACCTGCTGTATTTCCGACAGAATATGGGAAGAAAGAATAACCGTATGACTTTTGCCAAGTCTTTTAATAAGAGTTCTGATTTCCTTCATCTGGCTCGGGTCAAGACCTACCGTTGGTTCATCAAGAATGAGAACCGGCGGATTGCCGATAAGAGCCTGCGCAAGTCCCACACGCTGTTTGTAGCCCTTTGAAAGATGCTTTATAATTCTGTCCTTTACATTTGTAATCTTGCACAGATTACAGATGCTGAGAAGATGATCCTTTCTCGGAAGCTTGCATTTTCTTAAATCATAAATAAAATTCAGATATGACTTTACTGTCATATCAACATAAAGCGGCGGTATTTCCGGAAGATAACCGATATTTGCCTTTGCCTTTATCGGGTCTTCAAGTATATCAACGCCATTGATAACGGCTGTTCCGGAAGTTGAGGAAATATATCCTGTAAGCATATTCATTGTTGTGGATTTTCCTGCACCGTTAGGGCCGAGAAATCCGAGTATTTCACCGTCATTGACTGTAAAACTGATTCCCTTTACAGCCTGTTTGTCACCATAATTTTTGGTGAGTTCCTTTACCTCTATCATTTAAGGTATAACCTCCTTTGTTTATCACATAACATATTTTCAAGAATATTCAACGAATTAATTATAAAACTGCAATGTGACAGAAAAGTGAAAGTGTCATGAAAGCTTGTCAACACATGCAAAAGCAGATGTTATTTCGACAAATAAAGCTCTTTTGCACGGTTCAAATCATGTTCAATCTGATTTTTAAGCTGTTCAAGGGACGGGAATTTCCGTTCCTCTCTTAAAAATTCAATAAAATCCACCTTTACATTTTTTCCGTAAAGGTCACTGCTGAAGCCTGAAATATGTGTTTCGGCAAGCGGCTTTATATTTTTTTCCACCGTTGGCTTAACCCCAATGTTTGTAACTGCGCTGTATTCATCCCCCGATATTTCACAGCACGCCGCATATGCACCTTTTTTCGGAATTGTCTGACGTATGTCAAAAAGCTGATTTAAGGTCGGGAAATTAATTGTCCGTCCGATACGGTTTCCCGTAACAACCTCTCCCATGATGAAATATTTTTTACCCAAAAGCTCATTCGCCTTTGATATTTCACCGTTTTTCAGATACTCCTTAATCTGACCGGAGGATATTTTTATTCCGTCCCTTTCAAGGATTTTACGGACACATACCTCAAATCCATACTTTTTTCCGAAAGTCTCAAGGTCTCTTACACCGCAGGATGCACCTTTTCCGAAACGGAAATTTTCTCCGCACACAACAACCTGTGCATTCATCTTTTCCCTGAGAATTTTCTGCGAAAATTCTTCTCCGCTCATATTTTTAAGCTGTTCTATATCAGGAGAATATATATATTTCACACCCATTTCCGAGAAAATATAATTTTTCTGATTTTCGGTATAAATATATTCATATGGATTTCCATGCTTTTTTTCAACAGAGGATGTTCTGAATGTAAAAACTGCAAATTCAAGTCCCTTATCCGTATACTCCTTTGCTTTGTTCAGAATATCCCTGTGCCCAAGATGAACACCGTCAAAAATTCCAAGTGCAACAGCTGTTTTTTCCCTTATATTATCATCGTTTATAAAATTCATTTACCGTCACCGTTTAAATTCTTGAGTACTCTCAGCACATTTTCTTCCCGGTCGGTCTGCGCTATTCCGATAAAGCGTCTGTCTGCTCCGTAAACACGGACTCTTTCCTGTCCGGATTCAATCGGCAGCCTGTCCAGTATAAGCTTTACGCCGTTTTTGTACATACCGGTCTTTTTTTCGGACAGATAAAGCTTAGGCAATGAACCAAACAGACTTTCCACAGGCTTTATTATTTCAGACAGCTTTTCCTCATCACGCAGCCTTTCAAGCTGTTCAAGAGTTATACATTCATCAAGCACAAAACCATTTGAACAGGTTCTGACAAGAGAAGTCATTACAGCCCCGCTTCCAAGGCTCTGCCCCATATCATGAATTACCGACCTTACATAAGTCCCCTTTGAGCATGACATTTCAAGTACTCCCATACCTGTGCTTTCGTCATACTCCAGAAGCTCCAGCCGGCTTATTTCAACCTCTCTTGACGGTCTTTCAACCTCGATTCCCTTTCTTGCAAGGTCATAAAGCCTTTTACCGTTCACCTGCACTGCCGAGTACATGGGCGGAAGCTGGGTAATCGTTCCCCTAAAAGCTGAAAGTGCCTGCTCAATCTCTGCAAAAGATTTACTGAAAGTCTTTTCCTCAAGAATTTCACCCGTTATATCATAGGTATCGGTCGTAACACCAAGTCTGAAGCCTGCCCGATAGCTTTTTCCCATTTCCGGAATAATGCTTATCGCCTTTGTGGCACTGCCTGCAAAAACCGGCAGAACACCTGTTGCCATAGGGTCAAGTGTTCCCGAATGGCCGAGCTTTTTCATTTTCAGTATACCACGCATTTTGGCAATTACATCAAAAGATGTAAACCCCTCCGGCTTGTTTATACAGATTATTCCGTTGTACATACTTCAATACCCTTTTTAACAGCGTCAACTATCTGCTCCTTAACCTCGTCAAGCGTGCCGTGAAGCAGACAGCCTGCCGCCTTGACATGACCGCCTCCGCCAAGCATAGCGCATATATCCGAAACATTTACATCATTTGCAGAACGCATTGAAATCTTGTAGCTTGTTTCATCACGCTGCTTTATTGTAATTCCGACCTCTGCGCCCTCAACCTGAAGCGGTATTCCCTCAATTCCGTCAAGCTCTGCGGGAGTAACTTCCATTTCCTCACGCATTTTACTTGTAACAGCAAGAAGCGTACATTTTCCCTCCAGATAATATTCAATTCTGTCAACTGCAAAGGCTTCCATTTTAAGTCTGCCACGGCTCTTGACATCAAACATTTCACGATTTATTTTTGCAAAATTGACTTTGACAGTCTTTTTAAGCTCTGCTGCAATTTCATGCGCTCTCGCCGTAGTGTTTTCGTACCTGAAGCAGCCTGTATCAGTTGCAATGCCTGTATAAATACACTTTGCAAGCTTTTCGTCAGCAGCTATTCCCATAACCTTCATAAGCTCGTACACAACCTCGCATGCTGCCGAGGCATCAGGGCATACAAGCGTATTTTTTGCATACCCCGTATTTGAAATATGATGGTCTATACAAAGGTCAACCTTATCGCCGTAAATTTCATTATATCTGCCCAGAAGCTTTGCATCGGCAACATCTGCTGCAATAATAATTTCCGGCTCAAATTCTTCATCTGTATACTCACGGCGCATAAAGTCAAATTTCTTCGGTATCTCATCCGAACAAAGCACTCTTGCTTTTTTTCCCATACCCCTGAGAATATAGTACAGAGCTGTTCCGGAACCGATGCAGTCACCATCCGGACTCTGATGAGTGAGAATATAAGCACTGCCGCAGCTTTTCAATATATCAGCCGCAGTATTAAAATCTATTTTCATAAATTACAATCCTTTGAGAGTTTCATTAATTTCGGCGCTGTGCTCGATTGAATCGTCAGCAATAAACTTAAGTTCCGGACTTTTTCTCATCGGGAGCCTTCTGAAAAGCTCCCTTCTTATATAGCCCGAAGCGCTTGTCAGTCCTTTTACAGACTCTCTTGCCTTCTCAATTCCCTCAAAACACGAAACATATACCTTACAATGTGAAAGGTCGTTTGAAAGGTCAACTCTTACAATTGTTGTAAATTCAGCAATTCTTGGGTCTTTAAGCTCACGCAGAATAGCTGTAAGCTCTCTTTTGACGTCCTCTCCCATACGACCTGCCTTAAAGCTTGCCATAAATAAGCCCCCTTTTCATTAAAGGTTTATTCTGTATATTCTTCCATTATAAAGCCTTCAAGGATATCGCCTTCCTTAATATCGGCAAATTTCTCAAGACCTATACCGCATTCGTAGTTTTTAGCAACTTCCTTAACGTCATCCTTGAATCTCTTGAGTGAGTCAATCTTATCCTCTGCAATTACAATACCGTCACGAACAACTCTGATTTCGCACTTTCTTGTAATTTTACCGTCAATTATATATGAACCTGCAACAGTACCCACATTCGAAATCTTGTATACCTGTCTTACCTCTGCCTTACCAAGAACAACCTCTCTGAACTTAGGTGCAAGCATACCCTTCATAGCTGTTGTGATTTCTTCAATTGCATCATAGATAATTCTGTAAAGTCTTATATCTACACCGTCACGCTTTGCGCTTTCTTCCGCAACAGGGTCAGGACGAACGTTGAATCCAACAATAATAGCGTTTGAAGCTTCAGCAAGCATAACATCACTTTCGGAAACAGCACCAACGCCGCCATGAATTACCTTGACTCTTACTTCTTCATTTGTAAGCTTTTCAAGTGACTGTCTTACAGCTTCAACAGAACCCTGAACATCCGCCTTTACAATAACAGGAAGCTCCTTGACTTCACCCTGAGCAATCTGACTGAAGAGATTGTCAAGAGTAACCTTCTGGATAGCCTTGAACTGTTCCTGTTTAGCTTCGTGCTTTCTCTGTTCAACAAGTTCCTTGGCAAGTCTTTCGTCCTCAACGGCATTGAAGGTATCACCGGCACTCGGAACTTCCGCAAGACCTGTAATTTCAACCGGAACCGACGGACCTGCTTCGTTTATTCTTCTGCCCTTATAGTCGGTCATTACTCTTACCTTACCGACAGCAGTACCTGCAATAATTACATCACCTGTTCTTAATGTACCATTCTGTACAAGCAGTGTTGCAACAGGACCTCTGCCCTTATCAAGTCTTGCTTCGATTACAGCACCCTTTGCAAGTCTGTCAGGATTTGCCTTGAGTTCCTTCATTTCAGCAATAAGAAGCACATCCTCCAGAAGCTCGTCAATACCTTCACCTGTCTTTGCAGATACAGGTACGCACATTACATCGCCGCCCCATTCTTCAATAACAAGTCCGTGTTCTGTAAGCTCTGTCTTTACCTTTTCAGGGTTTGCAGCTTCCTTATCCATCTTGTTTACAGCTACAACTATTGAAACACCTGCAGCCTTTGCATGGTTTATGGATTCTATTGTCTGCGGCATGATACCGTCATCGGCAGCAACTACAAGGATAGCAATATCTGTAATATCCGCACCTCTTGCTCTCATTGAAGTAAAGGCTTCATGTCCGGGAGTATCAAGGAAAGTGATAAGCTTGTTCTGCACCTTTACCTGATAAGCACCGATATGCTGTGTAATACCGCCCGCTTCAGAAGCTGTAACATTCGCATGTCTGATTCTGTCAAGAAGTGATGTCTTACCGTGGTCAACGTGCCCCATAACAACAACAACAGGGCTTCTTTCCTCTGTATTCTTGCTGTCATCCTCGCTGTCGTCAATAAGACGTTCCTCAATTGTTACAATAACTTCCTTTTCAACCTTTGCGCCAAGCTCATCGGCAACAAGAGAAGCTGTATCAAAGTCAATAACCTCATTGATTGTAGCCATAACACCAAGACCCATAAGCTTCTTTATTACATCAGTTGCTGTTGCTTTAAGTCTTGTTGCAAGCTCGCCGACTGTAATTTCATCCGGAATAAGAACTTTAAGCTGCTGCTTTCTTGCTCTTTCCAGTTCAAGTCTGCGAAGCTTATCTGCTTCAGTTTCCTTCTTGCTTGAGAATTTATTCTTGTTTCTCTGTGCAGATTTCTGATTGATTTTCTGCTTCTTTGACGAATAATTGTCCTTATGCTTGTTTGCAGGGGCAATCTGCTCATATCTTTCATTGTACTTATCAAGATTTACGTATGAGCCTCTTGTATCAACAGTTCTTCTGTTTGACTTTGAAGTGCTGTCATCCGTTGTTGTTTCAACAGACATTAATATTGAAGCTGTACCAAGCTTTGTCTTTTCAGGCTGCGGCTTTGGCTTTGACTCGGTCTTTTTCTTCTTCTGTACCGGCTGTTCAGGTCTTTTGAATCTGTCAGCCTTATCCGGCTTCCTGACTGCCGGTGCTTTTTCTTCTGCGGCAGCTTCCGGCTGTGCTTTTGATTCCTGCTTTTCTTCCGGCTTTGGCTCAGCCTTTGCCTCTGCCTTTGCCTTCTTAGGCTTTTCTTCAGCATCAGTCTTTGTCTTTTTGTTTTTTTCTTCAGCATCTGCCTTCGCCTTTGTCTTTTTAGGCTTTTCTTCGGCATCTGCCTTGGCTTTTGACTTTTTAGGCTTTTCCTCTGCCTTTGCAGCCGTCTTTTTAGCCGGTTTTTTTTCTTCCGTCTGTTCAGCAGGCTGTTCCGACTTTGCGTTCTTTGAGTCAAAGTATTCGTTGAAGCTATCCACCTGATTATTCTGTGAATAATACTCAAGAATATAATTCATTTCATCCTCTGTAAGAGAAGTTGTATTTTTTCTCTTTACATTGTCGTATTTTTCAAGCAGGTCTATAAGCTCCTGATTGTCGAGCTTTAAATCCTTTGCTGCTTCTGCAAGCTTTGTTTTCTTCATAGGCGAAACCCTCCGTTATATTATTTTATGCCTGCGGTTTTTGCTCGCCGCTTATAATAATTTTACTGTTCACTTTTTTTCTTCATACTTCTCGGAACTGTCGCTTTGACAACCTCGCCAAGTTCTTCAAAACGTTTTGCAAAGCCGAAGTCGGCAATAGCCATAACCACAGCTTCTTTACCGAGTGCATCAAAAACATCATCGGAATCAATACCGATTTTTATAATTTTTGTACCTGTGTTACTGCAGAAAAACTTTACTTCCTTGAGCGTTTTCAGTGATATATTATCAGCAACAACAACACAGGATACTCCTTTTTCAATAGCCGCTTCCTTTACGGCGTCAAACCCCATTATGACTCTGCCGGATTTACGGCACATCGTAAGTAAATTAATCGCTTTTTGCTGTGAGTTCATATTCCATCTCCTCGTAAACTTCCTTTTCTATTTTACAGGAGAAGCTTTTCTCAAAGCGTCGTGACTTCCTTGCACTCTGAAAGCATTCTGTATTTTTACAGATATAAGCTCCTCGTCCGGACTTTTTACCTGTAAAATCAAGAGAGATTTCACCCTCCGGCGATTTTACAACCCTTATCATTTCTTTTTTTGGCTTCATTTCATTACAGCCAAGGCACATTCTCATAGGAATTTTTTTAGTTTTCATAACTATTCACCTTGAAAATATCAGTTTTCGTCTTCAGCGTTTTCTTCAGCTTCCGGTGTTTCCTCAACTGCTTTTTCTGTAATTTTAAGATTTATGTCAAGCTCCGGCTTGATATCAATCTTATATCCGGTAAGCTTTGCTGCAAGCTTTGCATTCTGCCCTCTGTTGCCGATTGCAAGTGAGAGCTGGTCATTTGGTACAATAACACTGCATTCCTTTGTTTCACCCTCTGAAAGCGTTACGCTGAGTACCTTTGCCGGAGCAAGCGCTCTTGCAACAAATTCTGCCGGGTCTTCACTGTAAACGATAATATCAATCTTTTCACCACGAAGCTCATCAACAATCGCCTGAATTCTTGTTCTCTTAGGCCCGATACATGCACCCACAGGGTCAACATTTTCATCCCTTGAGGTTACGGCGATTTTTGTTCTTGCGCCAGCTTCTCTTGAAATAGACTTTATTTCAACAATACCGTCATATATTTCAGGTACTTCATTTTCAAAAAGTCTTTTTACAAGGTCTCTGTGTGCTCTTGAAATCTTGATAATAGGCTTCTTTGTCTTGTTTGCAATACCTGTAACATAAACCTTTACCTTGTCGCCTTCCTTAAAGCGCTCACCCGGAATCTGTTCATTTCTGAAAAGGTAAAGCTCTGTTTTATCGTAAAGTACAGTCACCGTACCTCTTGCAGGTTCAACCTGTGAAACCTCAACGGTAATACATTCATTTTCCTTATCCTGGAACTGATTTAAAACATTTTCACGGTTGATTTCTCTCAAATCACCCTTTATGGACTGCTTTGCTGACTGCGCCGCCGCTCTGCCAAGGCATGACGCATCAAGCGGCCACTCAATTGTATCACCGATATAAGTATCAGGCTTTAAGGTTTTTGCCTCATCAATGTTTATTTCGTTTTCATCAATCGGTTCATCCTCAATAACTGTTTTGATGATAAACATTTCAAATTTCTTTTTCTGCGGATCAATATCAACTCTGATATTATCTTCAACGTATGGAAATGCTTTTCTGATTGCTTTTAAAAGAGCTGATCTGACTTTTTCCACAATCACTTCAGTTTCCACACTGTTTTCACTTTCGATAAGCGAAAGTGCTTCAAAAAAACCTTTGTTCATTTTTCCTAAACCCTTCCTTTATTATAAATATTCATCAAAATCCTCGTAAAGCCTTACAGTGGCAATATCCGAAAGAAGTACAGTCTTTGCTGCCGCTTCATCCGTTTCAACAGGAAACGCAAGCTGCAGCGACTCCTTATCAAAGCCCGAAAGCTTTGCTGTAAAGTCCTTTACACCATCCAGCGCTTTAAAAAGCTTTACCGTAACAAGCTTACCGAGTGAAGCTTTAAAATGCGATTCCCTGATAAGCTCCCTTTCAAGTCCTGCCGAACCCACTTCCAGAAAATATCCCTGTGAAATAGGGTCTTTTTCATCAAGCAGGTCACTGAGCGGACGGCTTACAGCTTCACAGTCATCAATAGTAACGCCTTCCTCCCTGTCAATAAACACACGCAGGTACCAGGACGCACCCTCTTTTTCAAATCTTACATCCCAGATTTCACTGCCGCACTCATCGGCAATCGGTTTTGCAAGGTCGAAAACAATCTGCTCGGTAGCCCCGAATTTTTTCATTTTCATAAAACACAATCTCCTGTCTGAGCCGCTGAACAACAGTAAATAATACTGTTATTGCGCTTTGCTCCCATATACATAAGAAAGACCGGAAGTTTTCCGGTCTTTAGCTTACATTATCATTCTTTTTATATTATAACACTTTTAAGAAATAAAATCAAGTGTTTTTTCATTTTTTTTAATTTTTCTTTGTTTTGTGTTTGTGTTATTATCCTTTCTTCGCCAAATCCCTTGCAATCTGAGCGCAGTCGCTTACTGTCACAGCTCCATCACCGTTGGCATCACCGACAATTACAATTTCAGGAGTACCATTTAAATATGTTATCATGTCGACAGGCAAATTAACTGTCTGAATTTCAAATGAAGTCCCGCCATTTATTTCAACATATTCAAAAGGCCTGTATATGATGTCCATGGAAGTATATGCGTCATTTATTTTTCCGTTTTATTCTTTTTTGAAATTCCGGCTGCACCTATAAAGCAAACGCATAGGCACAACGAAATTGCAAAAGGAAATTTACCTGCAATCTGCTCCCAGCAAACCAACAGAAATAAAGGCGCATCGTCAATATTCAAAGAAAATGTTACAGTAAAATATATATCCTGATAAATCTCAGTAATATATAATAAGAGAATAATCAAAAATGCAATCAGACTGCCGAGCATATATTTTCGTGCAGAATCTTTATTCTCAGCAATAATGTTTTTTCGCTTCTTTCTTATTATAAGTCCAACCGAAATTATTAAAACTATTTGCAAAATACTGTTTATCAGCTCATAATAACCATTGACCTCTTTACCGTGTTCCACAAACTGATTCAGCATCAAAAAATTTATAAATATAAATGGTACAAATATTATGCAAACAGCCCAGATACAATTAAATACAATTTTGCTCATAACATAATCCTCCTTTCGGATTAATATTTTTCTGTAAAACAATAATTGATTATTTTGTTTATAACAATATTATACAGCACACCAAAAGAAAAGTCAACACATTTAAAATAATTAATTGTATAATCTTATTTACAATTTGTTAACAATTAATATTTTGTTGTACACAATGCACAAAAATGGTTCTTTTCAGAACCGTTTGACTTTTGAAGGTGGAAATATATATTTATCTTTCTGTTTATATTCTTTACTTTTCTTGCTTGCACAAGAAAAGTAACAAAAGAATGCATACACTTTTTTCTTTTCTCGAAAAGAAAAAAGTCAGCAAAAAAGAAAAAATTCCTTACATAAATTTGTTGCTTAAATAATAATGTTTCCCTGTACCTGTCAACTTCATAATTACATAATTAAAAGTCCAACTATACATGAGTACAACAAAACAGAATATGCCAGACCAAAATTACAAGCTTTCTCAAGCTATAGCTTAATTTGCGTGGAGAATTGCGTTTTATGCAGACTATCTGCAACAGTTTACTTTTTATCGGGTATGGTAGTTCTTTTAATAGGAAACAGTCTGAATTCACTCACAGTTTTAAGTATTATTTTCTTTGTTCAAACTTTCTTTTTATAAGAAAGTTTGTGCATTTCTTTGTTACTTTCTTTGTGCAAGCAAAGAAAGTTAATAACAAGATTGGAAAGAAAAATATAAATTTATCTGTTTATATATTTTCAAACGGCTCTGAAAGAACCGTTTAAAAATATATTGAATTTATTGCTGAAGTTAAGAAAACTTGCAAAGTATAATAATTACACGCTCTAATACTTCAGGCTTTTTTCTGCTTTTTCAAGAGCCTTTACTATCGGCAGTATAAGCAGTCCGCAGAAAAAATTACTTATCCCGTGAATGCAGTCATAAGGGAAACCGGCAGCTATCCACGAAAGCATCTGCCTGAAATCCAGTCCGAACAGTATCATCTGCGCCGGTGCATAAAGTACACCGAACAAAAATCCGTGCAGCGAGCACACTGTCATATACACCACCGGCTTTATCCTTGTCGGGATATTTTTGGGAAGCAGCATAACTGCTCCCCAAAGTACCGTCCATATATAAAGATACGGAATCCACCATACCGAAAAACCGCCGAACAGTCCGTTTAAAAAAACGTAGGTATAAATTGCATAAAGTGCTTTTTTTCTGTAAACAAGTGTAATTGCAATTGTAAAAACGCCAAGAAGATGTATATTCGGCAAAGACTCCATTAAAACCTTTGAAACATACATCACCGCTCCAAGCATTGCAAAAACGGTAACTTCACGAACACTTAGCTTCAACCTTTTTCCGCCTTAAATTCATATGTTTTGCCGTCTTCAATATCTGTCATGTCAACACCTGTCTGAGCATATTCTCCATTGATTAAAAACGACCAGTAATAGCCATCTGTGTCAAAATCAAGGGTTTCACCATCTACAGTCTTTACATAAAGGCCATAATCCCCATCATCACCGCTGATAAGCTCTGCATCAAGAAGTGCCTCACCCACTGTTGTCTTATCAGTTGATACTTCATACTGCTTCTGACTTCCGTCCTTGTGGGTTACGGTAAAATCAAAGCTTGTCTGCCCCTCACCCACAGAAATAATGTCTGCCGTGCTGCTTTCTGATACCGATGCTGATGAGCTTTCTTCTTTGTCGTCACATCCTATTGTAAGTGGTGCCATAGCCGCAATAAGCATTATACAAAGGGAGCCTGACAAAAATCTTTTAAAATTTCCTGTCTTTTTCATTTGAATATACTCCTTTAAATTTACTTTCCTGTACCGGCGCTCGCAGTATAATATAGGAATTTGTCAATCCGGATATTCCGACTCTGTACAGAATTTTTCGTCTTCCCGAAAAGCTTCAGTGACCTGTCGTTTTGTATTGCGGCATACAAAACCAGAAAAATTCCATTGGCAATACCATACAATAATTGTGTAATACTCCCTTGTACATCACGGCGACGGGCTCGTACAGGATTTACACCTGTTTCCCCGAACCGACTTTTTTATTTTATCATACAATCTGTTATTTTGCAAGTCATAACAAAAAAGCAGATTCTGATAATGCAGAATCTGCTTTCATTACATTAATAGTCAACCATACAGGATATACTTATCTCTGTTCGCAAATAAGCTTTATGGCTGTTCTTTCCTCGCCGTCAATAGTTATGTTTGCAAATGCAGGAATACAAATTAAATCCACACCGATTGGCGCAAGATAACCTCTTGCAATTGCAATGGATTTGATAGCCTGATTTGCAGCACCGGCACCTACCGCCTGAACTTCAACGGCTTTCTGTTCACGGATTACACCGGCAATCGCACCGGCAACTGAATTCGGGGAAGAGTGTGATGAAACTTTTAAAATTTCCATTGTAATGACCTCCAATAAAATTTTTTGTTGAGTTTACTTGCGATATAATTCCCTTTCTATCATATTGTCATTATACACTAAAAAAAATATAATTGCAATAGTTTTACATAAATATTGTTCATTATCTCTCAATAATACGTGAAATATTTGTACATTTTCCTGTTTTTTCATCAAATGTGATAACAACTCCATTGATAAAACAGGATGATTCAGCCTCTGTAAACCTTACAGGAAATTTAAATCTCTGCTTATCAACTGCCGCTTTTATATCAACACCCAAAACAGACAATTCCGGCCCTGTCATTCCGGCGTCAGTTATATAACCGGTATGTCCTCCTAAAATAATTTCGTCAGATGTCTGTACATGTGTATGAGTTCCCATAACAGCCGTAACCTTACCTGTCAGAAAATGCCCCATTGCTTTTTTCTCCGCAGTAGCTTCCGCATGGAAATCCAGAAAAATATTAGGAGTGTTTATTTCCCCAAGCAGCTTTTCTACGGTTGTAAAAGGATTATCCAGCGCTTCCATATAAACCGTACCCATAAGGTTTATTACAGCAATGTCAAAATATCCGCAATCGAGTATACAGACACCTTTACCAATACACCCGTCAGGGTAATTCGCAGGGCGCAGAATATTATCATTGTCATAAATACTCATGGAATCACGCCGCTTAAAGCAATGATTACCTGTAGTAATAACATCAGCTCCGCAGTTTAAAAGCATATCTGCCGAAAATTTCGTAATGCCGTTATTCTGCGCAGAGTTTTCGCCGTTTATCACAGTGAAATCTATATTATGCTTTTTTCTGATATCATATATTTTTTCTTTAAGAAAGTCGCAGCCGCTCTTTCCGACCACATCACCTATAAATAATAATTTTTTCATTTTCTCACCCTAATAATTATAACAACAGCAAAGGGATGTGTCAATATCTTTTTGATAAAATTTTTGCAAAAAAACAGCGAACCCTTGTATGGGTTCGCTGCTGCGTTTTTTCCGAACACTGCATTGTACTGCACTGCTGTTCGTTTTACGCCGTTTATATAATCTAAAGAGCGAGATTATAAACTTTTAATTATTCTTCACCATAAAGCTTTGAAAGACGAACGAGGTAATCATATCTGTCCTTAGCATTTTCAAGAGCCTGATCAAAGAGTCTTTCAGCTCTTTCTGGGTTCTGACGAGCAAGGGCATTGTAACGAACTTCGCCCATGAGGAAGTTCTTGTATTCGTCTGTATTCGGAGCCTTTGAATCCATGATGAATGGGTTCTTACCTTCAGCCTTGAGCTGTGGGTTGTATCTGTAAAGGTGCCAGTAACCAGCCTGAACAGCCTTCTTTTCTTCTGCCATTGATGTACCCATACCAGTCTTGATACCGTGGTTGATACATGGAGCATAACCGATAATGATTGAAGGACCGTTGTAAGCTTCAGCTTCAGCGATAGCCTTGATACACTGATTCATGTCAGCACCCATAGCAATGTGTGCAACATAAACATAACCGTAGCTCATTGCAATACCGGCAAGATCCTTCTTCTTAACTTCCTTACCAGCTGCTGCGAACTGAGCGATAGCACCTGTTGGAGTTGACTTAGAAGACTGACCGCCTGTATTTGAGTAAACTTCTGTATCGAATACGAAGATGTTAACGTCTTCACCTGAAGCGATTACGTGGTCAAGACCGCCGAAACCGATATCGTAAGCCCAGCCGTCACCACCGAAGATCCACTGTGACTTCTTTCTGAGGTGATCCTTGTTTGCGAGGATTGCCTTAGCATCGTCACATCCGCAGTTTTCAAGTGCTGCTACGAGCTTTTCTGTTGCAGGTGTATTTGCATTACCGTCTTCGAGAGTGTCAAGGTATTCAGCGATAGCTGCCTTTACATCTTCCTTTTCAGCCTTTTCAGCAAGTGCCTTAACCTGAGCTACTACTCTGTTTCTGAGAGTCTTCTGACCGAGGAACATACCGTAACCAAATTCAGCATTGTCTTCAAAGAGTGAGTTGGACCATGCAGGACCCTGACCCTTCTTGTTGAATGTATATGGTGTAGAAGGTGCGCTACCGCCCCAGATTGATGAACAACCTGTTGCATTTGCAACGAACATTCTGTCACCGAATAACTGTGTAATAAGCTTTGCATAAGGTGTTTCACCACAACCTGCACATGCACCTGAGAATTCGAGCATTGGCTGCTTGAACTGTGAACCCTTAACTGTTGTTGCCTTGAACTTAGCAGCAACTTCAGGCTTTTCGTCAATTGTAAGACCGTATTCAAATGCTTCCTGTGCATCAAGCTGTGAAGCGAGTGGTTCCATAACGAGAGCCTTGTTTTTAGCAGGACATACGTTAGCACATGAGCCACAGCCTGTACAGTCAAGGGCTGAAATTGTCATTGTGAACTTAATGCCTTCCATAGCCGGCTTGAAGTCAACAACCTTCATGCTTGCAGGAGCATTAGCAGCTTCTGCTTCGCTGAGTGCTACCGGTCTGATAACAGCGTGTGGACATACATATGCACACTGGTTACACTGGATACAGTTTTCAGGAATCCACTGTGGAACCTTAACTGCAATACCTCTCTTTTCAAATGCAGCACTACCCTGTGGGAATGTACCGTCAGGCATATCCTTGAATGTTGAAACAGGGAGTGTGTCACCCTTCTGAGCATTACATGGAATCTGAATGTTGTTTACATAGTCAGCGAGAACCTTGTTGTCGCAGTTAACTGAAGCCATACCCATCTGAGTATCAGCAGCGTCAGCCCATGAAGCAGGAACTTCAATCTTAACGATGTTCTGGTGACCTGCATCAATAGCATTCCAGTTCTTTTCAACAATATCCTGACCCTTCTTACCGTAAGAAGCTTCAGCAGCGTCCTTCATGTACTTAACAGCATCTTCAAAGTCAATGATGTTAGCAAGCTTAAAGAATGCAGACTGGAGAATTGTGTTGATTCTTGTACCCATGCCTGTTTCTTCACCAAGCTTTACACCGTTGATTGTGTAGAAGTTGATGTTATTCTTAGCAATATATCTCTTAACCTGTCCAGGGAGGTTCTTTTCAAGACCTTCCATATCCCAGATTGTGTTGAGAAGGAATACACCGCCCGGCTTGATGTCTGAAACCATATCATACTTGTCGATATAGCTCTGGTTGTGACATGCTACGAAGTCAGCCTTGTTGATAAGGTATGTTGACTTGATAGGTGACTTACCGAAACGGAGATGTGAAACTGTTACACCGCCTGACTTCTTTGAGTCATATGAGAAGTAAGCCTGAGCATAAAGGTCAGTGTGGTCACCGATGATCTTGATTGAGTTCTTGTTGGCACCAACTGTACCGTCTGAACCAAGACCCCAGAACTTACATGATGTTGTACCAGCAGGAGCTGTATCATCACAAGCAACTGAATCAAGTGAGAGGTTTGTAACGTCATCCTTGATACCGATTGTGAACTTCTTCTTTGAATCATTCTGGAATACAGCGATGATCTGTTCAGGAGTTGTATCCTTTGAACCAAGACCATATCTTCCTGAGAATACAGGTGTGTTGTTGAACTTAGTATCCTTAAGTGCTGCAACAACGTCAAGGTAAAGAGGTTCGCCGAGTGCACCTGGTTCCTTTGTTCTGTCAAGAACTGAAATTCTCTTAACTGAATCAGGAATAGCAGCAACAAGCTTGTCAGCTACGAATGGTCTGTAAAGTCTAACCTTAACAAGACCGTACTTGCCGCCCTTAGCGTTTAAGTAATCAATTGTTTCTTCAATTGTATCGTTAACTGAACCCATAGCAACAATTACGTGTTCTGCATCAGCAGCACCGTAGTAGTTGAAGAGCTGGTAGTTTGTACCAATCTTAGCGTTAACCTTGTTCATGTAGTCTTCTACAACTGCAGGCATTGCATCGTAATATGGGTTACATGCTTCTCTTGCCTGGAAGAAGATATCAGGGTTCTGAGCAGTACCTCTGAGTACAGGATGTTCAGGATTGAGCGCTTCGTTACGGAAACGGTTAACTGCATCCCAGTCTACGAGTTCCTTTAAATCTTCATCATCCCATGTTTCAATCTTCTGGATTTCATGAGAAGTTCTGAAACCATCGAAGAAGTGAAGGAATGGCACTCTGCCTGTGAGAGATGCAAGGTGTGAAATAGCACCGAGATCCATAACTTCCTGTGGGTTTGTTGAACAAAGCATAGCATAACCTGTCTGACGACATGCATATACGTCAGAGTGGTCGCCGAAAATGTTCAGAGCGTGTGAAGATACACAACGTGCTGAAACGTGGATTACTGATGGAATAAGCTCACCGGCAATCTTGTACATGTTAGGGATCATAAGAAGAAGACCCTGTGATGCTGTGTATGTAGTTGTGAGAGCACCTGCTGAAAGTGAGCCGTGAACGGCACCTGCAGCACCTGCTTCAGACTGCATTTCAACAACCTGTACAGGCTGTCCGAATAAGTTCTTCTTGTCCTTTGCTGCCCACTGGTCTGTTACTTCAGCCATTGGTGATGACGGTGTAATAGGGAAAATTGCCGCAACTTCTGTAAATGGGTATGATGCCCAAGCAGCAGCGTTGTTACCGTCCATGGTTTTCATTTTTCTTGCCATTGGATTTATCCTCCTAATTTATACAAATTATTGGAATTATGTTATAAAAAGACACATAACTTCAACATTAATAATAACATAATTATACGATTTTGTAAATACCCTTTTTGTAAAATTCCATTATTTTCGACATGTTGTTTAATAAAATCGTTAAAGTTTCGTCAAAGTTGCTATTACATTACGTTTACGCCGAAAGCCTTCGTTTTTTCGACATAATTCAGCAAATTCTGGTAATCCGCAATCACCTTTTAATATAAAATCAACAAAATATCTTTCAGCAAATTAGGCAAATTCCCAAAAATAATCTATTTTTAGAAAATTTTCGGATTTTTTGTTGACGATTAGCGGTTTTTAGTGTATAATATTGTTAGTGTTAAATAACAAGATTATTTACACTCGTTTTGTTGTCTCCTTTCTTTTGTTCTACACATATTTATTTTCTCTTTTTTAAACTTTCCCGGGTAACGTAAACCCGGGATTTTCTTTTTACAAAACAAAACTCGTTTGCATCAATTGTAAACGAGTTTTTATTTCTATCTTGGATACGGCTTTTTCTCATCTGTAAGCCCAACAATATAATCTATGCTTGTATCAAAAATTTCAGCAAGAGCAATCAACTGATCAATGGTCGGATAACGAAGTCCTCTTTCAATTTTTGAATAATCACTCTGGTCAATTCCTATTTTCATCTGTATCTGAAGCTGTGTCATGCCTTTTCCTTTCGGAGTTCCCTGATACGTTTCATGTTTATGCTCCTTTACCAAAATTATATATTATAATTATGGCATATTGACCTATTGACAAATAGGTTTATTTGACCTATTAATATTATAACAAAGGAGATACGATATGTTTTGTCAGAAATGCGGTATGCTTTTTTGTATACCGCATTTCTCATATATTCAGCAAATCTTTTTTTAACAAGAAGTCCGCAGTATTTACTGCGGACTTCTTGTTTTAAAGAGAAAATTTTATGAAATAAAACTTGCAATTAGTTAATGATTGTTTCCTCTGTATCCTTATCAAAGAGATGAATTCTGTTAGGATCAATAGCAACCTTGATAACATCACCTGTCTTAGCTGTTGAACGTGGTGAAACTCTTGCTGTGAGTGGTGTACCTTCACATGTGAGGTAAAGGTATGTTTCAGCACCCATCATTTCTGTAATGTCAACGTTACATGTAATAATACCTGTTGTTGCGTTTGAAAGATACATTTCTTCATCGTGAACGCTTTCAGGACGAATACCAAGTGTAACTTCCTTATCAAGGTACTTGTCAAGAACAGGTGAAACCTTTGATTCAGGAATTTCAACTGTAAACTTGTTTGTAGCTGAACCAAATTCAACAACATACTTTGAAATTGTCTTCTTGAGTACAGCATCGATAAAGTTCATCTGTGGAGAACCTAAGAAGCCGGCAACGAACTTGTTGCATGGACGTTCATAAAGAGCCTGTGGAGTATCTGTCTGCTGGATGATACCATCCTTCATAACAACGATTCTGTCACCCATTGTCATAGCTTCTGTCTGGTCATGTGTAACATAAATAAATGTTGTTCCGAGCTTTAAGTGAAGCTTTGCAATTTCTGTTCTCATCTGTGCACGAAGCTTAGCATCGAGGTTTGAAAGAGGTTCGTCAAGAAGGAATACCTTTGGTGAACGAACAAGCGCACGACCTAAAGCAACACGCTGACGCTGACCACCTGACATAGCTTTAGGCTTTCTGTCAAGAAGATGTGTAAGGTCGAGAATCTTTGCAGCTTCCTTAACCTTGGCATCGATTTCATCCTTAGGAACCTTTCTGAGCTTAAGACCGAATGCCATATTATCGTAAACTGTCATATGTGGATAAAGAGCATAGTTCTGGAAAACCATCGCAATATCTCTGTCCTTAGGTGCAATGTCATTTACAAGGCGATCGCCGATGTAAAGCTCACCGTCAGAAATTTCTTCAAGACCGGCAATCATTCTGAGTGTTGTAGACTTACCACAACCTGATGGGCCGACAAGAATGATAAATTCCTTATCTATGATTTCTAAGTTAACATCCTTAACAGCGTGAAAACCGCCAGGATATCTTTTGTTAATGTGACGTAATGATAAACTTGCCATATTACCAATTCCTCCTAAGTGAATATAATTCCGCTAACCTGATTTGAGATTAACTTACATATAATATAATACCAAATTTTTAACATCTATTCAAGTCGTTATTTTCACAAACTTCGCTTTGTTTGTTTATCCAATATGACGAAAAATTTTGAACAATGCGACTGTAAACGACCTCAAAACAAGGTTGTTTCAACAGTTTTTCAACATCTTTGTGCATTATCTCCATATACTCGCCAGCACCCAGTTTTACGGGAATTTCAAGGCTGCCCATCTGTATTCTCTGAAGCTTTACAACTTTATTTTCAACAGCAGCAAACATCCGTTTTACCTGATGAAATTTCCCTTCACATATTTCCAGAAGCGCCGTATTTTCGTCTGCCTCAAAGGGTTTTACCACTGCCGGAAGGCAAACCTCACCGCCGTCTATTTCTATACCTTGTTTAAACTTTTGAATATATTCATTTTTAAAAGTTTCGGCAAGTTTTACAATATAATATTTCGGTATATGGCTTTTCGGAGAAAGAATTTTATGACTTAATTCACCATCATTTGTTATAAAAACCATTCCCACAGTATCCTTGTCAAGCCTTCCTGCCGGAAATATATCCTTGCGCCTGTCCTTTTCATCAAGGAGCTCCATAATAGTCTTTTCCTTTTTATCCTCGGTAGCACATACATATCCCTGCGGCTTGTTGAGTATCATATAAACTTTTTCACGGTAAGCAATCTTTTTTCCGTCCAGAACAATTTCCGAAAGCTTTGTATCAATTTTAAGACTTCCGTCACGTATTGGTTTACCGTCGAGTAAAATTTTATTTTTTGACAGAAGCTTTTTTATTTCGCTTCGTGTAAGACTTGTCTGTGTAGACAAAAACTTGTCAAGCCTGATTGTCATAAAACAATTCCTTTCTGCATTTATTTATACTAACACCATGTTTTAAAAAGGAGAAATCCAATGAGTTTAGCAAAAAAAATATTTATTATTGTCGGCGCACTTTTTGTCTGCATTATCCTTTTTCTTGTCTGCTTCAAAAAACACAGTAATCCTGTAAAACAGAATATCATACTCAAGGACAGCTACGCCCGTGAAGCATACCTGAACCTGAAGGGCTGGGATGTGGATTTAATCAGCGGCAGCAGCATAAGAATCCCCGAAAGCTTTGAAGGGATATATTCAACTTATGCAGAGATTCAGAAAAAACAAAACCTTCCTCTTGAAAGCTATAAAGGAGAAACGGCAGAACGCTTCCTTTACAAAGTAAACAATTACAACGGAGATTATGATGTTTACGCCGAACTTTTAATCTCCGGCAATGAGCTTGTTGCCGCTGCACTTATCCAACAGACTCCCGACGGTTTTATAAAGGAATTATATTGAAAACGGACGCATCTGCGTCCGTTTTGAATTAATGAATAAGATTTAAGAAACCGCCTATAAAGGGAAGTTTTTTCGCTTTACCCTGTACTGCTGTAACTACTCCTATAACGATATACGCCAAAATCGCAACAGAAACAATTGCAGAAATAATATCAGGCACAAAATTCCTGAGAATCGGCATAAATCCAAATACAGCGCACAATACCGAACGTGCAACCCCGAGGGCTATAGCAGCAATAGTCAGGATAAGTCCCTGATTTGCATGGAATTTTGCAAAAGGTGAATTTGAAGCGCCAAGAAGCGGTACAAGAAACAAAACCGGAATATAGCCTATAGCCGACACAACTTTATTCTGCTCTATGTCATTTGTATCGAAATTTCCGGTTGTATCCTCAGTTTCAAAAAAATTATTATTGCTCATATAAGATTACCTCTTTTCTGTCTGTATCTTTTCTTTATAATATCATAATCATTTTTATATTTCCATAAATAATTATGCATTTTGTAAGATTGTCTATATTTTATTCTTTTCACAGCATGAATTTGTGCAAAACTTCCTGCTGCCGTCAAGTTCAGATATTGCATTTACAAACTCATCTATGTCAGCAAAATCCTTGTAAACAGAAGCAAAACGAATGTATGCAACATCATCAATCTTTTTCAGATGCTCTAATATTATATCACCTATCTCAACAGTTGAAATCTGTGAAACCATTTTATTTGCACAGCTGTTTTCAATTTCATCAGCAATATTTTCAACCTGATGAGCGTTTACAGGTCGTTTCTTTATTGCGGTAAAAACCCCTCTTATAACCTTGTTTCTTTCAAAAGGTTCAACACTTCCATCCTTTTTCAGCACCATAAGAAGGGGGGTTTCGGCAGTTTCAAAGGTTGTAAACCTATGCCCGCATTCCGTACATCCCCGACGGCGTCTTATTTTATTCTCCATGGGACGTGAATCAATAACCTTTGTTTCCTCAAATCCGCATGACGGACATTTCATCAAATTATTACCCCCTTCAGCTATTTACTGCCTCTGCCATATGAGACAGCATATTGTAATTTTCAACCAAATCCGATATACCATTAAAATTATTGCGGTAAAGCTCAAGTATCACCGAGCAGTCAGGGCTCAGCTGCGAAAGAAGATTGAAAAGCTGCTTTACATTGAATCTGCCCTTCCCTATCTGCAGGCAGTCGCCCATTTCACCATGGTCGCTCACATGTACATGCACAACCTTTTCTCTCAGCGTCTTTATTATGTCAAAGCTGTTTTCGCCTGCTCTGACTGCCTGCTTTGTGTCAAGGACAAATTTGGCATCATCCTGCATCAGTTCTGCCATACGGCTCATAAACTCAAGAGAACCACCCTGACATACAGAAATGTTTTCCTGCGCTACGGTTATCCCAAAGCTTTTTCCCGTTTCAACAAGCTTTGAGTAGCTTTCACAGTATTTTTCAGCCGGAAGCTGTGTAATCTTTTTGTTCCCATGAAAAACAAAAACTTCAGCTCCGATTATATTCATAGCATTAAAATATTTTTTATAATATTCCAGAGCATCCTCAATCCTTCTCTGATACCCCGAAAAAAACATCATAGGCTCAAGGGAATACGTATATGAATGCAAAGCGCAGCAGGTCACCTCAAAGCGCTTAAGAGTATCTGCAATTCCGTTCATATATGTTTTTGAAAGCTCACAGTCGGTATTCACATAAATTTCAATATGATTAATTCCGTTAACCGCTAGATCATATACTGCTTCCTCAAGCAGCTTCGGGTAAAGACATGCTGTCGATACTCCTGCTTTAATCACAACCTGCACCTCCCTCTTTATATTCTAAAGAATTTCCTTGCGTTTTCACATGTTACATCAAGAATTTCCTGTGGTGTTACACCTTTAATTTCCGCAGCCTTTGCCGCCGTCTGAGCAATCATGGAGCTGTCACACCGTTTTCCTCTGTAAGGCTCCGGAGCCATATACGGACAATCCGTTTCCAGCATAAGCCTGTCTAACGGCACGGCTTTAAGTGCCTTGACAGCCTTTTTTGCATTTTTGAAGGTTATTACTCCGGTAAAGCTTACATACATTCCCATTTTGACAATTTCTTCGGCAATTTCCGCAGAATATCCGAAGCAGTGCATAACACCCTTTGGCTTATATTGTCTCAGAATTTCCATGGTATCCTCGCAGGCATCCCTTGAATGAACAATAACCGGCATATCCAGCTTTTTCGCCAGTTCAAGCTGCTTTATAAAAATCCTTTTCTGATTTTCCTTTACATAACCTTCGTAATGATAATCAAGTCCAATCTCTCCGATTGCCTTTATTTTAGGCTCGGACAGAATTTGTTTTTCAAGTTCATTTACAAAATCATCTGCTGTTGTATCAGCCGCATCGGGATGTACTCCAAGTGCCCCATAAATAAAATCATATTTTTTCACAAGACTTAGTATTTTATCGGAATCCTCCATAGCCGCCGCAACATTTACAATATTTACAACGCCTTTTTTCAAGATTTCTTCCAGAAGCTCACAGCGGTCAGCATCAAAAGCCCGATCGTTGTAATGAGCATGAGAGTCAAATATATTATTCATTTCCCGTAACCGTCTCCGCTTCCGCAGCTGTATCTGCTGTGCTTTCTGTTTCTGTTTCTTCACCTATCGAGCCGAAATAAACCTTTATATCATCGGCAAAATATTTATCGGCAACAAAATCGCTTCCGTCTGCAGAGCCGTAAGGTGTTATAAACTGTGCCCTTGTTGAACGTGCTTCACTGTCCTGAGGGTCACTGTATTTAAGCATAAACTTAATAGCATATTTTCTGTCATTGTAATCAATTGCAGATATATCGCTTTCGGTCATATTAATCATTGTATTGAAGATATTATCAAGATTTCCTGCAATTCTCTCGCCGCTTGTCTGATTCACCATAGCTGTAACAAGGGAAGAAACGGTTGATATACGCTGAAGCTCACCGCCGGAATAATTTCCGCAGCTTACAATTTCGGCAATCTGCTCTGCCGAAAGATACTGCTCACCATCTGCCGGAGTAACAGTCTTAACATCCTTCGGCACTGCAAAGGTAACACCGCCAAGAATGTTGCAGAGCTTTTCAAAGCTTTCTGTATTAAGCTTCATATATCTGTCAATAGGAATACCAAGTGTAAATTCTATACTTGAAGAAAGCGCCGAAGTACCATTATCAAGATAAATATCCTGCGCCTGACGATTGCTTTCACCCACAAGCATATTACTTGGTATGCCCATAAATATCATTTTCTTGTCAACCGGTTCAGAACGCATTATCATGAACGTATACGGCTGCTGCGAATAGGTTTCTGTTTCTTCTTCCTCCTCGCCGTCTTCTTCCCAGTCGTATTCATCTTCCTCGGAATATTCATCATCTGAATACTCATCCTCATAGTTTTCTTCTTCCTCGTCATAGTAATCATTAGAATCAGACGCAACTGTATCGCTCATATCAAGTACAAACAGAATTGTATGGTCATCCTCCTCTGAAAGAGTTCCGACCTCGTTTACCATAGAAACAAGCGACGACTCATCGCTGTCTATCTTATCATAGATAAACATAGCTGCTCCGCCGATAATTACAAGTGAAATCAGAAATGTAATAAGAAATGGTATTGCAACACTACCTGTTCTCGATTTTTTCTTCATAATGTATATTCTCCTTTTATTCATTTTATAAACTGCCGTTACTGCACGCAAAACTGTGTTTTGACGTTCTTGTTTCAACAGCCGCTATACAAAATGTTGAAAACTGTGTTGAAACAGTTGAAAGTTTTTCTGCTCAAAAACAGTTTAAACTGTCAATACTGATTTTAAACAATTATGTGAAATGAATTATACCGGAATTTTTATTATTCCCACAATTTTCCGTCAGCGCATAATCCCTGATGTTTATCATTTTTATATCGATGCCTTTTTTTCTGGCATAATTAATTGTTTGACCTGTACCGCTTCTGAAGTTTTCAACAACTGCTATAAGCCTTGATGAATTATCCACCATGTAATAATTGCGAAGCCTGTAGCAATTCCTTGAATATTCCCCCGATACGGTTACAACCTCATCAGCATGCTTTAAAACGTTCATAAGCTCCCACAAATCCTTTCCATGAAAGCTGCTCTGATGTTTTTCAAAAGGCTTTGCACAGATAAGCTTCATATTCGGATATTTCTTTTTCAAGTCAATAACATACTCTGCCGCCCACATATCAACCCCTCTTGCAAGACCGGATATAAAAAATTCATACCCCTCCTCCGCAGCGCTGTATATCTGATAATAAAGCATGCTTTTTATCATTTCAACAGCAGGCTCGTCTATTCCGGCGACACTCATAATTTTTTCAGGACGATGCCCGGTAAAGCACACTGCCTTTTCTTTTATTATTTCCATTGTTCCACCCTTTGTTTTCAGCATATTCTATATCAATTTATATTATAGCATAAAGAAAAAACTATTTCAACTTTTTATTTTTTCCTAAAATACTATTGCATTAATTTATGTATTGTGTTATTATTTTAAAAGATATTTTATCGGAATTTATTTTTCGGAGGGATTTTATGGGGAACACAACTAAAGCACAGCGAAATTACGGTCTGGATTTACTGCGTATGTTCGCAATGTTTCTTATTGCAGTGCTTCATATACTCGGTCAGGGCGGCGTTCTGAATGCTGCATTTTCAGATGCGGACAAGTATGACGCTGCATGGCTTCTTGAAATAGGGGCATACTGCGCAGTAAACTGCTATGCGCTTATTTCAGGATATGTAGGACTTAATTCAACTTTCAGATACTCCGGGATTATAATGCTTTGGCTACGAGTTTTGTTTTATACACTAAGCATTACAGCGATTTTCTATTTCGTAATGCCGCAGGCTCTGGTAAACGGCGAAAATACAAAAGATATGTTTTTTATTATTTCCGAAAAATGGGATAATGCCCTGTTCCCTGTTTCAACAAAGCAGTACTGGTATTTTACAGCATATTTCTTCTGTTATTTCTTTACACCTATACTCAACAAGGCTGTACATACACTTGAACGCAGACAGCTTAAAAGAGCTTTGATTGCAATTGTGGGAACTATAAGTATTCCGGCACTCTATACCGGAAATGATGCATTCTGGACCTCAAGAGGTTACAGCGCAATATGGCTTATTGTTCTATATCTTGTGGGTGCATATATGAAAAAATACAATTCATTTTCATATATCGGAAAATTCACCGCTTTATACGGTTACCTTGCTTCTGTTGTACTTACATGGAACATCAAGATTTTACTTACCGAAAATCTGCCGGAATTTACAAGACCGAATTTACTTGTCAGCTACACCTCTCCTACAATTATTGCTTCCGGAATATTCCTGTTTATATTCTTTAAAAACCTGAACCCTCCGAAATTTTTCTGCAAGGTTATTGCGTTTTTATCACCCCTTGCATTTTCGGTATACATCATTCATGTGCATCCCCTTGTATGGCAGCATTTAATGAAAGACTGGTTCAGACCACTTGCAGACCTTCCGACTCCACTTATGGTGGTTGCTGTAATAGGAGCGGCACTGGGACTTTACCTCGCCTGCTCACTTATCGACCTTTTAAGACATTACCTGTTCAGACTTTTAAGACTGCAAAAGCTTGTTTTTGCAGCCGAAACAGGAATAACCGAAATATTTGCCGGAAAGGGAACCAACAAAAAGACAGCCGAAACAGATATTTTATCCGATAAAGAAGCTACTGAAGAATTGGTTGAAGCTGTGGAAAATACAGCTGCAGAAAGTCCGGAAAATCAACAAGACTTATCCGATACTAAGGATTCGGAAAATGAATGCATTAAAGTATAAAAACAGGCAGCCAATGGCTGCCTGTCAGTTTGTCGAAAAAGTCGTTTTTGGAATTACAAACCAAAAGTTTTTTGGTCCAGCAATTTTTCAAAAATGCTGGCGAAATCCAAAGGCAGAGCCTTTGGTCGCTCACCGCAGTGAGCGAAAATCCCCTATCGAAGGCGCATTTACAAGGGGTGAATTGATAAAACAGCCCGGTGGGCTGTTTTTCAAGAGGGGACGCTTTGCAAGAAAAAGCGTCCCCTTACTATCTGCCTTTGTAATTTAAATCTGCCGATTTAATCGGCACAAAATTTAATATTGAGGTTTTTCTACAATCTGAAACAGGCAGCCAATGGCTGCCTGTTTTTTATTAAACCTCTGCAATTACTTCTACTTCAACAAGAACATCCTTCGGAAGTTCCTTGACAGCCACACAGCTTCTCGCCGGCTTTGATGAGAAATATTTTCCGTAAACCTCATTGAACGCCGCAAAATCAGACATATTCTTTAAGAAGCATGTTGTCTTGACAGCTTTATCAAATGAGCTTCCGGCTTCCTTTAAAACCTCACCCAGATTTTTCATAACCTGCTCTGTCTGGCCCTGTATATCTGTTGCCTCAACAGCATTTGTTGCAGGATTAATTGCGATCTGTCCTGAAGTAAAAACCATGTTACCTGTAACAACAGCCTGTGAGTAAGGGCCTAATGCTTCAGGTGCGTTGCTTGTATAAACCTTGTTCATTGTATTATTCTCCTTAATTTATTATTGTAAAGCCTGCATCTGCAAGTGCTTTCCTTATCATGTCAATATGCTCGAAATTTCTTGTTTCAAGTAAAATTCTGAGATAACAGCCGTTAATATCCGAGTTTTCATTTGCTCTTTCATGATGAATAGCAATAACGTTTCCTCCCAGGTCGGCAATGATTTTTGATACGTCACGAAGCTGACCTGGCTTGTCAATCAGTTCGATATTAATGGAGTCTGAACGACCTGATTTCAAAAGACCACGCTTTATGACTCTTGAAAGAATTGTAACGTCTATATTACCACCCGAAACAAGACATACAACCTTCTTGCCCTTTACAGGCACCTTGCCGAACATTACCGCCGCCACGGATACTGCCCCTGCACCCTCTGAAATAAGCTTCTGATGTTCTATAAGCGAAAGAATTGCCGAAGAAATTTCATCATCTGTTACAGTAACTATATCATCAACATACTTTTTACAGTACTCAAATGTATTGACGCCCGGTTCCTTAACCTTGATACCGTCCGCAATAGTTGCAACAGATTCAAGGCATTCTATCTTTCCGCTCTCAATTGATGTCACCATACTTGGCGCACCGCTTGCCTGAACACCATAAATCTTCACCTCAGGACGAAGCTGTTTTACAGCAAAGGCAACACCCGAAATAAGTCCGCCGCCGCCTATCGGTACTACAATAGCGTCAACATCCTTGAGCTGGTCAAGAATTTCAAGACCGATTGTGCCCTGTCCTGCTATTACATTTTCATCATCAAAAGGATGAACAAAGGTATAACCCTTTTCATCTTTAAGCTCCATTGCCTTGTTATACGCATCATCGTAAACACCGTCAACAAGACAAACCTCCGCACCATAGCTTTTTGTCGCTTCCACCTTGGAGATAGGCGCACCGTCCGGAAGACAGATAAGCGACTTTATGCCGTTTTTCGCTGCAGCTAAAGCTACGCCCTGTGCGTGGTTTCCGGCAGAGCAGGCAATAACACCCTTTGCCTTTTCTTCTGCACTGAGCTGAGAAATTTTATAGTAAGCACCTCTTACCTTAAACGAACCTGTTATCTGAAGATTTTCAGTTTTTAAATAAACATCACTGTCCGGAGCAATTTTCGGAGCGTGAATAAGGTCTGTGTTTCTGATAACATCGTTAAGAACAAATCTTGCGTGATAAACCTTATCAAGAGTAAGCATATTTTTTACACCCATTTCATTAAATTTAAGCCTTTATGTCACTCATTCAAGTGTATCGTGACATGTAAGCATTTTATCAATAAACTGCTTTGCGGCTCTCGCTGAACGTCCACTTCTCGCAACGGCAAAACGTTCAGCCTCCGCCTCAAGCTCTTCACGGGTCATGTCAAGCTTTTTCTGCTGGGCAAGTCCGTAAACAATTTCAAGATATTCCGACTTATTCGGTCTTGAAAATGAAATTTTAAGTCCGAAACGCTCCGACAGCGAAATCATTTCCTGCATGGTATCGTTCCTGTGCATATCGTCACCGTTTCTGTCAGAGAATTTTTCCTTGACAAGATGACGTCTGTTGCCTGTGGCATATATGACAATATTGTCAGCTCTCGCCGAAACCGAGCCTTCAAGTATTGCCTTTAACGCACCGAAATTGTCATCATCCGATGCAAATGAAAGGTCATCGATAAACAGAATAAATTTCAGTGGATTTTTACTTAAATTATCAATTATCAGCGGAATTTCACGAAGCTGGTCCTTACGTATTTCAATAATACGAAGTCCGCTTTCACGATATTCATTGGCAATCGCTTTTACAGATGAGGACTTTCCCGTTCCTGCATCACCTGTCAGAAGAACATTTGAAGCCGGTTTTCCTTCTATAAGCGCCACTGTATTTTCAATAATCAGCTGACGCTGCTTCTTGTAGCCAATAAGCTGGGAAAGCCTTATTTCATCGGGATACTTTACCGGAACAACATTTCCGTCCTTTACTATAAACATATAGTACTTGGCATAAATCCCGTAGCCGTAACGGTCGATATTGTCGACCCTGTTTTTATACTCTGCCTTAAAATCATATTCCGAATTATCCCAGTCTGGCAGAAATCCGCTGTAATCTATATTATTTCGTATTTCCTCAGATTTAAGCTCTGCTATCATCTGGAGTGATTCAAGCTCACTTGCAAGACAATCCTGCATTTTTTCGCTTATTGAAAGCTTATGGGACTTTCTTATCATGTAGATATTTTCATCCTCTAAAATAAGAGTGAGAATATACGAACTCAAGTCATTGTGATGACGGTAAAGGTTTGAAACAAAATCGGAATAAGCCCGTACCTGCTCTATTGTATTTTCAGCCGACATACATTCAAACAGCCTGTCAAGGCTCTGAATGGTACGGCAGTTTAAAATGTCCTTAAAAATAACAAGTGAATTTAGTCTGCAATGCAGATTATAAAGCCTGTCATTCACGCAATATCGCCTCCGTGAAATTTAAACTTTTTTAGACTCCAATTAAAGGAGTTCAAGAATTTTCGCTGTAACCTCTGTTGTTGAAAGCGGCTTGACACCTGTGCTGCCAACGAGGTCAGCTGTTCTGTATCCCTGTTCGAGGAACTTGTCAACAGCAGCATCAATAGCGTCAGCTTCAGCTGTAAGGTTGAATGAAAACTTAAGCATCATTGACGCTGAAAGAATTGTCGCAATAGGATTTGCAACATTCTGTCCCGCAATGTCAGGAGCAGAACCATGAATCGGTTCGTACATACCTCTTGTTGTAGCACCAAGTGAGGCAGATGGAAGCATACCGATTGAACCTGTAATCTGTGAAGCTTCGTCTGATAAAATGTCACCGAACATGTTTGATGTAACTACTACGTCAAACTGTGCAGGATTCTTTACAAGCTGCATTGCCGCATTGTCAACGAGCATATCTGTGAGAGTTACTTCAGGATAGTCCTTAGCCATTTCGTGAACAACTTCTCTCCAGAGTCTTGAGCTTTCAAGAACGTTTGACTTGTCAATGCTTATAATGTTCTTGTTTCTCTTCATAGCTGTTTCAAATGCCACCTTGGCAATTCTTTCGATTTCCATTCTGCTGTAGCATTCTGTGTCGTATGCTTCTTCGCCGTACTTACCTTCACGTCTTCCTCTTTCACCGAAGTAGATACCGCCTGTAAGCTCTCTTACAATCATAATGTCAAAACCATTTTCGGCAATATCTGAGCGAAGCGGGCTTGCATCCTTGAGTGTTGGATAGAGTTTAGCCGGACGAAGATTTGTGAAAAGCTCAAGAGCCGCACGAATGCCTAAAAGTCCCTTTTCAGGACGGTTTGCAGGTGGCTGTGAATCCCACTTAGGACCGCCTACCGAACCTAAAAGTACACTGTCACTTGCAAGACAGCCGTCAATCGTTTCCTGTGGAAGTGGTACACCTGTTTCGTCGATAGCCGCACCACCGATAAGATATGGTGTAAAGTTAAACTTGTGACCAAACTTTTCAGCCGTTTTCTTGAGTACTTCAACAGCACTGTCTACGATTTCAGGGCCGATTCCGTCACCTCTGAGTAATGCTATATTAAATTCCATTGTTTTTTCTCCTTATTTAAAGCTTCCGTTCTTGATTGATTCAACAAGTCCGCCGTTTGTAATAATATTCTGAATAAATTCAGGGAATGGTTCTGTCTTAAATTCCTTGCCTGTAGTTTTATCTGTAATAACACCCTTGTCAAGGTCAGCTTCTACTGTGTGACCGTCTTCAATAGCGTCGACAGCCTCAGGGCATTCTAAAATTGCAAGACCGATATTGATTGAATTTCTGTAAAAAATTCTTGCAAAGCTTTTTGCGATAACAAGTGAAATACCGCTTTCCTTAATAGCAATAGGAGCGTGTTCTCTTGATGAACCACATCCGAAGTTAAAGCCTGCAACCATAATATCGCCGGCCTGTACCTTCTTTGTAAAATCAGCGTCAAGGTCCTCCATACAATGTGCGGCAAGCTCTTTCTTATCGCTTGTATTGAGGTATCTTGCAGGAATAATAACGTCTGTATCAACGTTATCGCCGTACTTTATAACCTTACCTTCAAACTTCATTTTACATTACCTCCTTAGCTTCTGAGATTTTACCTGTAATTGCAGATGCAGCAGCAACAGCAGGACTTGCAAGATAAATTTCCGAATCAACGTGTCCCATTCTGCCCACAAAGTTTCTGTTTGTTGTGGCAACTGCTCTTTCGCCCTCTGCTAAAATACCCATGTGTCCGCCAAGACATGGACCGCATGTAGGTGTTGAAACAACAGCTCCGGCTTCGATGAATGTCTTGAGGTATCCCTTTTCCATAGCTTCAAGGTAAATCTTCTGTGTTGCAGGAATAATAATCGCTCTTACGTTCTTGGCAACCTTCTTGCCCTGCATGATTTCAGCGGCAATTTCAAGGTCTTCAAGTCTGCCGTTTGTGCATGAGCCGATTACAACCTGGTCAATCTTGATTTCGTCAATCTCATCAACTGTATGTGTATTTTCAGGAAGATGAGGGAATGCAACTGTCGGCTTGATTTCGCTTAAATCAATTACATAAGTTTCATCATATTCAGCGTCATCGTCAGCCTTGTAAACCTTAGGTTCTCTGTTGCTGTGTTCCTTAACATATTCAAGTGTCTTTTCGTCAACTTCAAAAATACCGTTCTTCGCACCTGCTTCGATAGCCATGTTAGCCATACAAAGTCTGTCGCTTACTGAAAGGTTGTGAAGTCCTTCGCCTGTAAATTCCATTGAACGGTATAAAGCACCGTCAACACCAATCATACCGATAATATGTAAAATTACGTCCTTACCTGTAACGTACTTGTTAAGGCTTCCCTTGAGTTCAAACTTAATTGCTGATGGTACTTTGAACCATGTCTTACCTGTTGCCATACCGCAAGCCATATCTGTTGAACCGATACCTGTTGAGAATGCACCGAGTGCACCGTAAGTACATGTATGTGAGTCAGCACCGATTACAGCGTCACCGCATACTACAAGTCCTTTTTCAGGTAAAAGTGCGTGTTCAATACCCATCTGTCCTACGTCATAAAAGTTTGTAACTTCCTTTTCACCGCAGAAATCACGGCACATTTTACACTGCTGTGCTGCCTTGATATCCTTGTTAGGTGCAAAATGGTCCATTACCATTGTTACCTTGTCTTTATCAAATACACCCTCTGCTCCAATGTTGTTAAATTCCTTGATAGCAACAGGTGATGTAATATCGTTGCCCAGTACCAGGTCAAGATTTACAAGGATAAGCTGTCCTGCTTCTACCTTGTCAAGTCCTGCGTGTGCGGCAAGAATTTTCTGAGTCATTGTCATACCCATTTTTATCAGCCTTCTTTCTCTATAATTTACTTTGTAGGGGCTGATGCCCACATCAGCCCATCTGAATTCTATTTTGCTGTGGGTCGATGTGGGCATCGACCCCTACTTATTCAGACTTCCACATATTTCCCCGGAAAACTCCGAAACAATTTCATTATGATGTGAAGAATATTTTTCAAACAGATTTACAACAAATGAACTGCACTTATACAAAACATTTTTCATTGATATGCCTCTACTCTGTACATTTCACTTATTTAAGTTTTTAATTCAATTAATCACACAACAAATTATTTTATCGAGGATTTAACCGCATATACAAACACCAGAATATACGCTGCACCTATAACTATCCACAGCCACTCCATACCTGTAATAATTTCAACAGCCATACAAAGAAATGTGAAAGCAATTAAAGCAAAGACAATAGCTGTCTGACGATAATAAGGTTTTTTGTTCATTTTTTCTCTTTCCTGTTTTGATGCCCATATATAAGCGTTATTAAACAGAAAACCTTTTTCCTTAAATGACATAATGCTGATTACCAAATAAATAATTGCCAGTATACCACAGATAATAGCAGCAATAATCTCTTTCATAATTAAATCCTCAAAATTAATATTATAAGACGGCAAATTCCTCATGCAAGAAATTATTTATTAATAATAGCACCCTTATCAGCAGATTCAACCATAGAAGCGTATCTCTTTAAGTAGCCCGAAAGATTTTCCTTCTTTAAAATTGTAGTTGTTTTCTTTCTGTTTTCGAGTTCTTCATCTGAAACTTCAAGAGTGATTGAGCAATTAGGAATGTCGATAGAAATAATATCGCCGTCCTGAACATACGCAATGGTACCGCCTCTGACAGCCTCAGGTGAAACGTGACCGATTGACGCACCTCTTGTAGCACCACTGAAACGACCGTCTGTGATAAGAGCAACGTCCTTGTCAAGTCCCATACCTGCAATAGCAGAAGTAGGATTTAACATTTCTCTCATACCAGGGCCGCCTGATGGACCTTCGTAACGGATAACAACAACGTCACCCTTTACAATCTTACCGCCCTTGATAGCCGCAATAGCGTCTTCTTCGCTATTGAATACCTTTGCAGGGCCGCTGTGCTTTAACATTTCAGGAGCAACGGCACTTCTCTTGACAACGCATCTGTCAGGAGCAAGGTTGCCCTTGAGTACTGCAATACCGCCTGTTTCGCTGTACGGATTTTCGATAGGTCTGATAACCTCAGGGTCTTTGTTTACAACACCCTTGATGTTTTCGCCCATTGTCTGTCCTGTTGCAGTCATAACATCTGTGTGAATAAGTCCCTTTTTGTTAAGTTCATTGAGAACTGCATATACGCCGCCTGCTTCGTTAAGGTCTTCCATATAAGTATGACCTGCAGGAGCAAGATGGCAAAGATTTGGTGTTCTTCCGCTGATTTCGTTTGCCATGTCAAGATTAATCTTAATACCGCATTCATTTGCAATAGCAGGAAGATGAAGCATACTGTTTGTTGAACAACCCAGTGCCATATCCGCTGTAAGAGCATTTTCAAACGCCTTTTCTGTCATGATGTCACGAGGACGGATATTTTTTCTGTAAAGCTCCATAACAGCCATACCTGCATGCTTTGCAAGCTTTATTCTTTCTGAGTAAACAGCCGGAATCGTACCGTTTCCACGAAGTCCCATACCAAGTACTTCTGTAAGGCAGTTCATTGAGTTTGCTGTGTACATACCTGAGCATGAACCACATGTAGGACATGCCTTATTTTCAAATTCTTCAACATCCTCAAGTGACATTTTACCTGCTGTGTATGAGCCAACAGCTTCAAACATACTTGAAAGGCTTGTTTTCTTACCCTTTACGTGACCTGCAAGCATCGGACCGCCGCTTACGAAAACTGTAGGAACATTAACTCTTGCCGCTGCCATTAAAAGACCCGGAACATTCTTGTCACAGTTCGGAATCATAACAAGTGCGTCAAAGTGATGAGCAAGTGCCATACATTCTGTTGAATCGGCAATAAGGTCACGGGTAACGAGTGAGTATCTCATACCCTCATGTCCCATTGCGATACCGTCGCAAACTGCAATTGCAGGGAATACGATTGGTGTACCGCCTGCCATTGAAACACCTGTCTTGACAGCTTCTACAATTTTGTCTATATTCATGTGTCCCGGAACAATTTCATTGTAAGAAGAAACAATACCAACAAGTGGTCTTTCCATTTCTTCCTTTGTATATCCCAGGGCATTGAAAAGTGAACGCTGCGGAGCTTTGTCTACTCCGTCACAATAAAAACTACATCCCATTTTTCTATACCTCTTTTCTTTTCCACTTAAAAAGTGGAGCAAAAACTTTTTTCGTACCTTATAAATTTATATTTTTCTTTCTGTTTATATCCCTTACTTTTCTTGCTTGCACAAGAAAAGTAACAAAAGAATGCACAAACTTTCTTATAAAAAGAAAGTTTGAACAAAGAAAATAATACTTAAAACTGTTGAAAAATTCATACTGTTTCCCATTAAAAGAACTATCATACCCGATAAAAAGCAAACTGTTGCAGATAGTCTGCATAAAACGCAGTTCTCCCCGCAAATTAAGCTATAGCTTGAGAAAGCTTGAAATTATGAACCTGCAAATTATTTTTTTATTGCAACCATCTATAAATGGACTTTTAATTTTGTAATTATGAAGTTGACAGGTACAAGGA
>SVNU01000072.1 GCA_015066715.1 Ruminococcus sp.
AAGATAAATATAAATATATATTCTTAATAAAATATGCGGAGTTTATTTTTATTTACAAGTGAAATAAACCGCAATATGGGTCCAGCGTCACGCTGGTAAATATAAATTTATTTCTCCTATATTCAAAGGCACTTCCGATTATTTCAGAAGTGCCTTTAATAATTATTTCATCAAATAACGCTTTAAGATAATAATATCAAATACGTTAATCACACCGTCAGCATTCATATCAGATGTTACAGCTGACTTTTCCTGAAGCTTTGCATTTTTCACAAGATGCTTTGAAAGCATTGCGGGGTCTTCATTATCAACCTCACAGTCAAGGTTTACATCACCAAGCGGATAAACACCGCCCTCCGGTTCTTCACCCCATGCGAGCTGTCCGTCAACGTAAGCCGTCACCTTTGTTGTAAGAGCTGCTGCGTCATTAACACCCTCAAAGCTGATTAAATCGGAGTAACTGTAATCATTCGATGAATCCCAGACAGTATCATATGTTTCGGGATGCATCTTGTTGAGAAGTCCGAACTGATAAACACGGCTTCCGTAGAAATTACAGTCCTTCCATGCGATTTCAACATAATATGTGCCGTTATCATCATATTTTACAGGGTCTGAAATTGTCGCCTGATTTTTACCGTCAGTAAAACTGCTTTCCTGGTCATAATCAAGTCGTGTTTCAATAAAGCTTATATCCTCACCTTTTGCAATCTGCTCCGAAATATTGAAGAAATATCTTACCCTGAGATCGCTTATAAATCTTGGTGGATTGGTTGTTTGATTATGCACAACAAGCTTTACCTGAAGTCCTGCATCTGTTTCCTGCGCCTTCCCAGCTGTAACATAAACGCCAAGTGAATTGTTTTCAGCACCCGGCTTATTTTCGGACATGTTAAAGTCCTCTATTACATAGTTATCCTCTGCATGCTCCTTGCCGGCTGCTCCGTAAAATTCATAAAGACCTGCCAGAGCACCTGTAAATCCTGCATTATAGTCGTCAGTTACTTCATTGTAAATATAGTCTTTTGTCTCGTCATGATGATAGTCATCTGCATCAGGACCGCCTACCAAAGCACCATAAAGTGTATGCACCTGATATTCTGCCGGATGCTCCATACTCTGTGTTGCAGAACAGTGTGAGGCTCTGTGATGCGGGAATGTTGCATAATTATTCTCGTAACCTACTTCATAAGCATATCCCATAGGATTATCACCGAGAATATACTCCATCTGTCCCTTTGCCCAGTCAGCAAAGGTCATGTCGCCTGTTTCCTTTGCATATACCATTGCACACATCTGTGCAGCTGTATTATATCTTGCCGAACCATAATCATTGAGCATTGCAAATCCGGCAGGAGTTTTTCTTAAAAAAGCACCGTCTGCAGTTGGCAGGTCTGCTATTTCTTCAGCAGTTATGGTGGAATTCCAGAGGGTATCATCAGGACCGAAATATTTGTGCGAGGTTACAGGAACGTCAAATTCAGCTTCTGCCGCATCAGCTTCGGTCATACCCGACCAGAATTCAAGATTCCATCGGAAAATATACCAGTCACGAGAAATATTTGTAACAGGAGCAAGCTTTGCAAAAACACCGCCCCACACTGTGTCCCAACAGTGAACCCAGATATTCTGCCAGCAGTTTCCAGTGTCAGAGATAATTCGCTTCATGTAACCGGTATATGGATGCGCACCCATTTCACCGGAAACAGTTTCATCAACAGAAATAATATCGTCAATGTAATCATAGTTTTCTGTACAGTAATAGAGCCATACGGCTGCCCATGCAAGCTCGTCATAGTCGTAGCTTGAAGTATAGAAACCGCCGTCATAGCCAAGACTTGTAACAGTCAGAGAATCATCACCGAGGTCGGAATGTGTCTCCACAGCAAAGTCATAAAGCGCAAGAGCATATTTAAGACACTCGTTGGCATATGCCGGATCGGTATCCTTGAAGTTCAGATAGTTAATGGCAAGTGAAGCCGAAGCTCCTGCGCACTGGTCAGAAGCCGGTGTTTCAGTTGTTGCAAAGTATGCCGGACGCTTAACTGCACATGATGAGGAAGCTACAAAAGTATCATCAACCTGAAGCTCCGGAGCGCACCAGTAATTATGGTCGTTGTTGCCCTCACCTACCTGATAGCAGTATGCAACAACATCATCGTTTTCATCAAGGAAGGTTGCCTTCAGAAAGTAATCGTTAATCCATCTGAGTTCATCCTCAACATGCTTCTGAAGTCCGTTTTCAATATAGGCATCCCTGAATTCATAATAACCCCAGCCCACAGTCGAAGCGGAATAGCTTCCCGGCAGACCGAATTTTACATGGTCTCCCGCATCATGCCAGCCGCCTGTAAGATTCACAGAACCATTGCCGTCGGGGTCAAGGTACTGAATATTTTCAGCAATAAATTCATCGCTCATATTAGTCCCGATATACAGACCCTCAGCGGCTGTCGCACTGTCGCCCTTACCGCTGTCCTGAACCGCATCAGAGTCAATGCCGCCATTGTCCATTTTTACCAGAGGAATTTCAGCATCCTTTACATGACAGTCTCCACGCCATGAATAATAACCGTCCTCACCTACTTCATCACCACACTTGTTTGCATCATAGAAGCAAAGTGCAAGCTGAAGTGCCTGAGCAAAGTTGTCGTAATTGTTTGGATTTTCCTCGTCAATATAATATGCACTGACCGGGAAAACTGTTGCCGTCAGCGTTACCGCAGCACAGGTAACTGCCGACACGGCACGCTTGAAAAAATTCTTTTTCATAAAGCCCTCCATCATTTTTTGAAAACTTAAACGTTTTCGCAAAGCTTTCAAAAATTGCACAACATAAAATGTGTGCCTACTCTCATATATTTACATTTTAATCATAGCACAACAAATAAAAAAAGTAAATAAATTTTTAAGACTTTAATTTTATTTTGTGAAAAATATTCAAAAAAAATAAATCCGCCTCGGTAAAAACACCGAGACGGATTGAACTTTTTAATTATTTTTCATTAATACTTATCATCATCAAGACTGATTGATAATGATGAATTCTGGTTCATGCTTGGAGCAGAATATGAAGCCTGTGAAGCAGCATTTCCGTTAAAGTTGTTCTTGAGCTTGAACTGTGAAATTTCTTCTCTGAGCATCTGTGCCTGACCTGAAAGTTCTTCAGAAGCAGCAGCACTTTCCTGTGAAGTAGCTGAGTTTGTCTGTACAACAGATGAAATCTGTTCAAGACCAATTGTAATCTGGTTGATAGCTTCAGCCTGTTCGTTTGATGCTTCCTGAATCTTCTTGATTGTGTCAACAACCATTTCTGACTGTGACTTAACAGTTTCAAGAGCCTTAGCTGTTTCCTGTGCAATTTCCATACCCTTGCCAACGCTTGTTACAGAACCTTCAATAAGAATTGTTGTCTGCTTAGCAGCGTCTGCACTCTTGGAAGCGAGGTTTCTTACTTCGTCAGCAACTACTGAGAAGCCCTTACCTGCCGCACCTGCTCTTGCAGCTTCGACAGCAGCATTAAGAGCAAGGATATTTGTCTGGAATGCGATATCATCAATAACCTTGATAATCTTGCTGATCTGTGATGACGAATCATTAATATCATTCATAGCTTCCATCATCTGCTGCATGTACTGGTTACTGTTTTCAATGCCATTCTGTGATTCCTGAACATAATTGCCAGCAATATTTACATTCTTTGCATTCTGGTTAACCTGTTCAGAAACTGACATGATTGAGCTTGAAAGTTCTTCAATTGAGCTTGCCTGTTCTGTAGCACCCTGTGAGAGTGACTGTGCAGCAGTAGCAACCTGATCAGCACCTGAGTTAACCTGTTCAGCAGCGATATTGATTGAAGAAAGTGTATTGTTGAGTGCACCTGAAATCTTATTGATTGATTCCTTGATGCTTGAGAAGTCACCAACATATTCACGGGAAATCTCATTTGTCATATCGCCGTTTGCCATAATTTCCATATTTTCGGAAATATCATTAATAATAATCTGAAGATTTGAAATTGTTTCCTTCAATGATTCAGCGAGTGTTCCGATTTCGTTGTTCGGAGCCTTGTTAACGCTTACGCTTAAATTACCGTTAGCCATTTCACCTGCAACAGTACAGAGATTTTCAACCGGACGAACGATTGCGCCGCGGATGTAGATAATCATGATAACGCAAATGATAACAGCAACTACAACTGCAACACCAACGCTTACGCCGATAGCGAGCATTTCAAGTGATTCGATTTCTGCAATGTTAAGTCCCGCAAAAGCAGCACCAACAGTATTGCCATCGCCGTCAATAAGCGGAGCATAAGCTGCGATATAAGGCTTATCCATGATTGTTGTTGAAACACTGTAATCTTCCTGATTGTCAAGAACATGTGTTGCAATAACAGGATCCATTTCTGTACCGACAGCTCTTTCTGAACCATTCATAACAGTTGTGTTAACACGGATGTTATCCTTAAAAATAGTAAAGTCATTTTCAGAATCGCCCTTTACCTTGTCAATGAAAGCTTCCTCATCAAGGGGATATGTAACAGAAACAACACCAATTATTGCTCCGTCAGCACCTACAATAGGTGCACCTGTTCTTGCGCCAAGCTGAATGTTTGTACCCTGCGCAACAGCTGTTGTTGATTCGCCGGCAAGAGCCTTCTGAATGTAAGCCTGGTCTGCAATTGAGTCATCCTTCTTGTCATTGTAATAACGTGCAATTACTGTACCAGTTTCATCGGTAATTGTAATTGAGTTTGTTCCCATATGTGTTGATGTGTAATAATCATCAACGGCTGCGAGAACTGCGTCAGCATTCTTTTCTGCAACTGCAGCCTTAAGATCACCTGACTTAGCCATACCAAGTGCGGAAATTTCCGAATTTGTAAGACATGCCTCAATCTCATCTTCAAGAAGAACGAGACAGTCACGTGAATGGTTTGTAGTACTCTCATCAATGATATTTTTGAGCATCAGGAATACGGTAGCAAAAATTATCAATGCTGTAAGAACAACGCTGAGTACGGTCATTATTGCTAATCTTGTACCGATTTTTTGTCTTTTCATTTTAAATCAACTCCTATGTATATTAAATTTAATAACCTGATAACAACAGTATAACACAACTTTTTTTCAAAGTCAATCTTTTTTGTCATAAAATACAAAATTATTTATGTACAACAGACATTTTTGTTTACCTTCATCAAAAACAACAGCCATCAATAGTATAAAATGCATAAGCCAACAACAAAATTATTAAAAATGTAAAATCAAGGCATAGCATTTTAGTTATAGTGCATAAAAATAGTTTTAGTCCGCAAAATTGTATGGCATTTTCGGAAATTTTATGATATAATTATTTATGACTAATTGTCGCTTAAATTATGTGAGCTGTTATTTGTCAATTAATATACAGTCACATTTTCAAGCACTATACTATACTATACAATATGTTGTGAGGTGAGGAATTTGCCGGATGTCCTTTCGCAAAGCCAAATAGATGAGCTTTTAAAAAATCTCGGCGGTGCGGATGAAAAAACTCTTGAAAACATGACCGATAACCTGAATGAAAAACAGGTAAAGGTATATGACTTCAAAGCTCCGAAGAAATTTACAAAGGAACAGTTTAAATCAATCCGCAATATATATGAATCATTTTCCAAAACCCTGTCTTCATACCTTACAAGTCTTACACGATTCTTCTGTCGTGTAGAAGTTCTTCAGATTGAAGAACAGCATTATTATGAATTTAACAATGCTCTTCCCGACTACACAGTTATGGGGAATCTCGATCTGATTTTTGATGAAGCTTCTGATATGCTTGACACAAAGTGTATGATTCAGTTTTCAAATGCCGTTTCCTTTTCTCTTATTGACCGTCTCCTTGGAGGATACGGAAAATCAATTGATGTATCAAGAAATTTTACTGATATTGAAATAAGAGTAATGAAAAGTGTTATTGAAAAAATGGGTTTGTACCTTAAAGATGTTTTTGCTCCGTATGTTGACGTCGAGCCACTTTTGACAAACATTGAGACTAACGCACGTGTAAACCAGACAATCGGTGCAGACGAGGTTATTATCCTTGCAACCCTTGAGGTGGAATACAACGACGTTAAAAACATCATCACAATTACCGTTCCGGCGCTTTCGATGGAAGCTATTATTTCCAAAGCAAACAAAAGCTACAATGCCGACTCAAACCGTTCCAAAAAGGAACTTATGCATAAGGAAGGCATTATCAAACAGATTTCACGTTCAAACTTTAAAATTGAGGCAATTCTTGCAAATACAACTGTTAACCTCAGTGAAATTCTATCAATTCACAAAGGCGACGTTCTGCTTCTGAACGCTCCGATTGAAAAAAACATTTCGCTTATGGTTAACAATGAAAAACTGTTTGACGGGAAAATGGGTATTATCAATCACCGTAAAGCGGTGAAAATCTGTAATGTATACGATATAAGGAGATAAAAATGGGTGAAGCCATTTTAAATGAAACAAAAACCGATGCCATAGGCGAAATTCATAATATAACCATGGGTTCTGCCGCTGACGCCATTTCAAACATGATAGATGCAAGAGTATCCATCACAACACCGCAGGTTTCAGTGTGCAAGGCAAGTGATATCGCAAAAGGCAAGCTTAATGAATCGATAAGCGGCGATCTTTTTGAAGAAGGAGTAAACGCCGTATATGTAAAAATAGACTACGTCAAAGGCATAAAAGGTACTTCCCTTCTTGTCCTTAATCCTGACGATGTTCAGATTATAGTCAACAAACTTATGGGCATGCCGCCTGAGGTTACCGACGACTTTGAATTTGACGAAATGAGAATTTCGGCAATATGCGAGGTCATGAACCAGATGATGGGTGCATCTGCAACGTCAATGTCCCAGATGCTTAACACGCCTATCGATATATCGCCACCGGAAACTATCGTTTCTGATGATAACAATTTGCTGTTGGAGCTACAGAATGTAAATCCAAATGACAACGTATGTGCAGTTGCATTCGACCTGATGATTGATGATATAATAAAAAGCAAGTTTGTCAATCTTCTTTCAATCGATCTTGCAGACAGCATGGTAGAAAAGCTGTTCCAGATTAATATGGGTACTGACAGCATGGGCGTTGCACTTGATGATGCGGATGATGAACTTGACGAAGTGCTTAGTGACGAAAAGAGAGACGCTATCGGTGAGCTTCAGAATATGATGATGGGTTCTGCCGCAACAGCCCTTTCGAACTTCATGAACGCAAAGGTATGGATTACCACACCAAAGGTAAGCATTGCAAAGGCAGGAAACATCAGGTTTGACGATCTCGACCCATCAATATGCGTTAAAATTCAATATGTTAAGGGCATGCATGGCGCATCAATCCTTGTACTCAAACAGTCAGACGTTCAGCTGATGGTAAACCAGCTTATGGGTATGCCGCCTGTTGTTACAGATGATTTTGTGTTTGATGAAATGAACATTTCAGCAGTATGCGAAATCATGAATCAGATGATGGGTGCTTCTGCAACAACTCTTTCGGAAATTTTAAGTACTCCGACAGATATTTCAACCCCTGAAGCTATTGTAATAGATACTGTTGATGACATTTTAAAAATAAACAATATCGCCGAGGATCAGACGGTATGTGCAATTTCCTTTGACCTTACTATCGACGATATTATAAGCAGTCACTTTGTTACAATGCTTACAATTGACCTTGCAAATGAAATGGGCGACAAGATGCTGGGAAGCTACTCGGCAAACGGCGTTCCTGCGCCGCCTCCGGAGCCGAAGGAAAAACCTGCTCCTGCGCCGGCACCTAAACCTGCCGAGAAGAAAAGAAAACCGGCAGCAAGCAAGCCGAAGCCTGCCGAAAGCAAGGTAATTAACAATAATTCTTCAGCAGCAAAAAGTATGAAGGTTGAAGAATTCAATATGGGTTCTTTCTATGACGATGATGATGATGACAACATCATCTCAAGAGAACAGTTCAAAAATCTTCGTCCCCTTCTCGATGTCCCTATGGAAGTTTCCGTAAGAATCGGAACAACCCAGAGACGTATTGAAGAAGTCAGTGATTTTACAAAGGGTACAATTATTGAACTTGATACAATGGCAAATGAACCTGTGGAAATAATGGTTAACGGTAACCTTATGGCACGCGGTGAGGTTGTTGTTGTTGATGATAACTTTGCAGTCAGAATTACTGAGATTGTAAAATAATAAGTTAAATCTATACAAAGGAGAATGAATACTATGAGCAAAATTTTAGTTGTTGATGACGCAGCATTTATGAGAATGATGGTTAAGGATGCACTTACAAAGAACGGCTACACAGATATAATTGAAGCTGCTGACGGAAGCATCGCATGCAGTCTTTTTGAATCTGAAAAGCCTGATCTTGTAATCATGGACATCACAATGCCTAACAAAACAGGCATTGAAGCCCTAAGAGATATCAAGGCTGCTGACGCAGGCGCAAAGGTTATCATGTGCTCTGCTATGGGTCAGGAAGCAATGGTTGTTGAAGCTATTAAGCTTGGTGCTCTCGACTTCATTGTAAAGCCATTCAAACCGGACAGAATTATTCAGGCCGTAACTAAGGTTCTGGGTTAATCAGCGGGGTAAATATTTATGTCTTTAAAAAATATCGAAGAACTTGATGCTGTACAGCTTGACGTTTTAAAAGAGCTTGGTAATATCGGTTCAGGAAACGCAGCAACTTCCCTCGCATCATTTATGGGGCAGGAAATTAACATCAATATTCCTGAGGTTAAAATCCTTGGCTTCAATGAGGTTGCTGAATATGTCGGTGGACCTGAGAAAATTGTAATGGGTCTCCTCATAAATCTTGAAGATGATATTAACGGCATGATACTCTATATTCTTGACGATGAATTCGTAAAGAGCGTAGTCGGTACTTTTTTCGGTAAGGAATTTACTTCCTTTACCGATCTCGATGAAATGGAACAGTCTGCATTCGGCGAAATAGGAAATATTATGGCAAGCTCATATGTAAATGCACTTGCAAGCATGACAGGTATGACTATAAATATTTCCACTCCGTCAATATGCGTTGATATGGCAGGTGCTATTTTAAGTGTTCCTTCCGCAAAGTTTGCTGAAATCGGTGATAAAGTTTTGTTTATTGACGACTCATTCGGAATCGGCAGCGACATGAATAAAGTAAAAAGCAATATGATATTAGTTCCGGAAATGGACTCTCTCAACAAACTTTTCAAGAGGCTTGGAGTAATGTAAAATGAGTACAATTAATATAGGTATATCTGACCTTAATATAGCAAAGCCTCCCAACATTCTTGCTACATATGCGTTGGGTTCATGCATTGGCATATGTCTCCACGACAAGGTTCGCAACATAGGTGGGCTTGTGCATATTATGCTTCCTGACAGCCATGAATCTACAAAAGCATCGGACAACCCAAGACGTTATGCCGACACAGGCATTGCAGAGCTTGTTCAGCTGCTCCAAAGAAATGGTGCTGTTAAATCATGTCTTACTGCAAAAATTGCCGGCGGCGCGCAAATGTTTCAAACAAATCTTGAAACATTCAATATCGGTTCAAGAAATACCGTAGCAGTAAAAAAAGTTCTGGCAAAATACGGTATTCCGATTATTGCCGAGGATACAGGTTCAAATTACGGTCGAACTGTATTTTTCGATGTGGCAACGGGTGTAATGCAGGTTAAATCTGTTTCAAAAGGCGTTGTTAATTTATAAAAAAATATCCTCCGACGGCAGTATCGCTGCTTCGGAGGATTTATTATGTGAATTTCAATTTAAGACAATTACCTATTGACATTTTAAAGCTTTTCTGATAATATCTAAGTAAATTATTATATTTCTGAGGTAAAAAAATGAAACCAATTCGAAAGCCGCTTACTGCCGGCAGAATAATCATCCTTGGATTTGCGGCAGTAGTGCTGATAGGCACAATACTTTTAACACTTCCAATTTCATCCAAGGAACGTATTTTCACTCCTTTTCTTGACGCACTTTTCACTTCAACATCTGCTACATGCGTAACAGGACTGGTTATTTACGACACCGCCACATACTGGTCTTTTTTCGGACAGGCGGTTATACTTGTTCTCATACAAATAGGAGGTATGGGAGTTGTAACTCTTGCAGTCGCTATTTCTTCAATTGCCGGCAGAAAAATCGGACTTATGCAAAGGAGCACCATGCAGGAATCTATTGCAGCACCTCATGTAGGCGGTATGGTAAGAATTACAAGATACATTTTAAAAGTAATTTTTATAACCGAAGCAATCGGCGCAGCTCTTATGGCACCCGTGTTCTGTAAGGATTTTGGTATAGCCAAAGGCATATGGTATTCCGTATTCCATTCAATCACAGCATTTTGCAACGCCGGGTTTGACCTTATGGGCGCAAAGGAACCATTTTCTTCTCTTACGTATTATTCATCAAATATAATTATTAATGCTGTTATAATGGTTCTGATTATTCTGGGTGGTATAGGATTCCTGACATGGAATGATGTACAGAAAAATGGAATTCATTTCAAGCGATATAAAATGCAGACCAAGGTTGTTTTAGTAACTTCCCTGCTTCTTATTCTGCTTCCGACAGTATTTTTCTTTTTTGCCGAATTTTCAGGTTTGCCATTAAAAGAGAGAATACTGGCATCTCTTTTTCAGTCTGTTACAACAAGAACTGCCGGATACAATACTGCCGACCTTACAGCAATGAGCGAATCGGGTATAATTATAATGTCACTGCTTATGGTTATAGGCGGTTCACCAGGATCAACAGCCGGCGGTCTAAAGACAACTACCTTTGCTGTTTTAATACTATCAGCAATTTCTGTTTTCAGAAAAAAAGACAGTCCGGAAATTTTTCAGAGGAGAATTGATGAAGGAACAGTAAAAAAATCCGCGGCAATATTAATGCTGTTTATTACACTTTTGCTAAGCGGCTCAATATTTATAAGCGTATATGAAGGAATACCATTTACAACAAGCTTTTTTGAAGTTGCGTCAACAATAGGTACAGTAGGACTTACACTCGGCATCACTCCCGATTTAAGTACACCTTCCCATATTATGCTTATTATAATGATGTTTGCCGGAAGGGTTGGAGGTCTTACTCTGTTCTTGGCGGCAGCACCAGGCAGAAAGAACAATGCAAAGCTTCCTCTGGAGGAAATTACAGTCGGTTAAAAGGAGATTATCATGACAAAAACAGTTTTATTAATCGGTCTCGGACGATTTGGTATACAGATAGCTATGAGACTCAGTGAATTAAGACATGAGGTAATGGCAATTGACAAGGATGAAAACAGAGTAAACAACGCTCTCCCCTATGTAACAAATGCCATTATAGGTGATACTACAGACGAGTTTTTTCTTACTTCACTCGGTATTGACAATTATGACGTATGCATAGTTACAATCGGAGAAGATTTCCAGAGTTCACTCGAAACAACCTCGCTGCTTAAAGAGCTTGGTGCAAAATTCGTTGTATCAAGAGCATCAAGAGATGTCCATGAAAAGTTTTTGCTGCGAAACGGCGCTGACGATGTAATCTATCCGGCAAAGCAAATCGCATCATGGACGGCAACACGATATACCTGCGATCATATTTTCGACTACCTTGAGCTCAACGAGGACTATTCTATTTTTGAAGTAGCAGTTCCTGAAAACTGGAAAGGCAGAGCGGTCGGGGAAATTGATATCCGCAAAAAGTTTGATATTAATATTCTTGGCGTTAAAATCGATGGAAAGCTTTCTATGAAAATAACAGCTGATACTGTTTTTGAAAATGTTGAGTCTATCTTGGTTTTGGGACGTATTAAGGACATACAAAAATGCTTTCATATATAAAAAAGAGGTGCATAAATTATGCACCTCTCAGCCTGTAGAAAAACCTCAATATTTAATTTTGTGCCGATTAAATCGGCAGATTTAGATTGCGAATGAAGATAGTAAGGGGACGCTTTTTCTTGCAAAGCGTCCCCTCTTGAAAAACAGCCCACCGGGCTGTTTTTCAATTCACCCCTTGTAAATGCGCCTTCGACAGGGGATTTTCGCTCACTGCGGTGAGCGACCAAAGGCTCTGCCTTTGGATTCCGCCAGCATTTTTGAAAAATTGCTGGACCAAAAAACTTTTGGTTTGAAATTCTAAAAACGACTTTTTCGACAAACTGAAACT
>SVNU01000073.1 GCA_015066715.1 Ruminococcus sp.
AAACAGCCCAGTGGGCTGTTTTTCAAGAGGGGACGCTTTGCAAGAAAAAGCGTCCCCTTACTATCTTTCCTCGTTATTTAAATCTGCCGATTTAATCGGCACAATAATCGAAAATGAGGTTTTTCTACAGTCTGAGGCGGTCACAGACCGCCTTTAAATTTTATATTTTCGCTTTAGCAAGAAATCTTGCTATTGCCGCCGCATCAGCTACAGTTACCTTACCATCATTATTATAATCAGCAAAAGGATTTGTTTCCGCATCAATTGTTTCACGCTTTGCAAGGGTTCTTGCAATAAATGCAGCGTCACTTACTGTAAGCTTATTATCGTTGTTTGCATCGCCTGTCGGGCGTTTCTCTGGTGCTTCTCCCAATGATTCAAATGTATAATCACAATATTCAGCATACTCCTGTGCTGTAGAGTTTTCGTAGCCGTAGATTATACCGTTAAAATAAACGTTATATTCTTCATCAGTGCCATTTGAAATTGTTTCGCTTGAATAACCTATATGACATTCAGGATTCATTATTGTAATACTTTCAAGATTTTCGCATTCCTCAAAAGCATAGTAATCTATATCTATTACACTGTCAGGAACTATAACATTCTTAAGAGAGGTGTTTGCAAATGCAAGCGATATAATTCGTGTTACACTATCAGGGATAGTTATACTTTCAAGACTTGTACAAGCATTGAATGCCATCGATGGTATTTCTGTTATATTGTTAGAAAGTCTGACATTACTAAGAGCACTGCATCCGCTAAAGACCGAACTGTCTAAAGATGTTACACTATCAGGAATTGTTATATTTTCAAGACTTTCACACTCACAGAATGCCATACTTCCAATACTTGTTACACTATCAGGAATTGTTATATCTGAAAGATTTGGACAATCATAGAAAGCATAATCACCGATACTTATAACACCGTCAGGAATTATAATGCTTTCAAGACTTTGGAAACTCTCAAAGGCAGCGTCCCCTATTGTTGTTATACTGTCAGGAATTACAATAGTTGATATGCCGGTACATAAGCAAAATGCAAGAGCTCCTATATATTCCACACTATCAGGAATTATTAAACTTGTAATTTCTGTATTTTCATAAAATGCTCCACTGCCTATACCAACAACATTGTCAGGAATTACAACATCTCCTGAACAAACAGCACCATCAACTAAAATATCATTTATAATTATCAATGGATTTTCAGCTCGTTTATCTTCAAGCCATTGAGTACCTAAAAAAGCATAAGCATTAAAATTTTCAACCGTATCTGGAATTATTATTTCTTTAAGGTTTGTACATTCGTAAAATGCCTCACTGCCTATAGAAGCCACCCCATCAGGAATTACAATACTTTCGAGATTTGTACAATACGCAAATGTCCTACCATCAATTTCTGTGATACTATTTGAAAGAATCACTTTTTTAAGATTTGTACATTTATAAAACGCATCAAATCCTACACTTACAACACTATCGGGAATTGTTACAGTATTAAGATTATAATGATTATTAAATGCAAAGTCGCTTATACTTGTAACAGACACACCATCAATTTCAGATGGAATTTCTACTTCCGTTGCCGAATCATCACAACCTGTTATTTCAATATAATCATATATTCCGTCATCATCCTCATCAATTTTCCAGTAATTGAGATACCCGTCGTATGTAAAAGCATCAAAAGTATAGGCCTCACCAATTAAATGCTGCTCTTCAAAAAACATTTGCGTTCCGCACAAAGAAATTGCAGTAACAGACGCTAAGGCAATGCTTGTAATTCTTTTTGCAAAATTCATTTTACAAGTCCTCCTGTTTATTATTTTATGTTTCCATTATATACCAAAGTTAAAAAACTGTCAATAATTATAAATAAAATTTTATCACTTCAATTTTAAATCCGTAAGAGTCCAGTCCTTTTCCTCCGGCTTGAATTCACTGCCGCAAAATCCGCACTCTTTGTTTCTGAATGCATTAAAATGTTCAAAGCATACCGGACAGGTTACATTGCTTATTTCAAAGCCAATATCCGACTTTTTGGAAAGTCTTTTCGAAAGAGTTAACGTAAATATATCATCTTTTGTATAAAAATTTTTTCCATCATAATAAATGTCTGACATATAAACATCAAGTGTTACGGTACATACGCTGTATTCAATATGTATTTTTTTAAGTTCTGTAAATCCTGAGTAAATACTGTCGGCAATATTGAACTGCCTTACATGAGAATCAAATCTGCAGTTTACAGGTCTTTCATCTTCATTACAATAAAGTGCAAGCTTTAAAAGTGAAATTGCTTTTGCTTCAAAATTTTCATAGCAAAAGCTTTTTTCATGTTGCTTCACCGCTTCGCTTATTTTCTTTTTTGCCTGATTTGTTTTTTCATTCAGTTTCGAATTTTTTACATTGTCATATATCAGCCCGACAAGCAGTACAAGAACCGCAAAAACAACCCCTGCCATAATTCCGCTGATTGGTGCTGAAAAAGCAGCAGAAATAGAATCCGAAATTGTGTCCTTGGTAAAACGCATGGATACTTTTTTTATAAATTCAAACAGTCCTATCGGAAATCCGGCAAAAAATCCGATAATACAGCAGATAAAAACTGTTTTTGCGATACTGACAACAGTTATCGAGTTGTTTTTTCTGTAAAAAAATCCTGTAATACGTGGAAAAAGTTCCGTTATAAAAGAACTTTTTCCGCATTTTTCACATCCTCCTTCAAGCTGTCGGAGTTTTGAAATGTTTCCGCATGACGGACAGCACAGTTTATCATTATCATTTATAGAATTAGGATTTGAAAATAGAAAATTCACATCAGTATAAATGTTTTCCTTTTTATCAAAGCTTTTGCCATGACTGTCCCTTAAATGAATATGTCTGCGGAAGGTTTTATTAAGCCTTTTAAATGTATATTTTTCACCCGAATAACTTCTGCCTGATAGTTCCGACATAGGCACGGGTGTAGTATTCTCCGCTGCTTCAAGCCCCATACTTTTAAGCTTTTTTTGCCTGCATTCAAGCAGAAATTTCACATCATACCCCAGTGCATCGGGGTAACCGCCGGAATTGTTGGTATACTGCGACAGCTGTCCGGTAAATCTCTCATAGATTTTTTTATCCGAGTAGCTTATATTTTCATTTGTACCAATAAGTTTTTTCTGCTCACTTTCAAGCTGCTTTTTGAATTCACTCATTTTTTCACATCCAATCCAATCAACCAAGAGAAAGACTTGAATTTAAAATCAAGGTTGAATAAATAAAAAGAACATCATCCGTATCACTATCAATAAACTGTCCCAATAACGACGGCTGTACATATCTTGTATCAATAAGGGTTATTTTACTGTATCCGGAAATGAGCAGAGGTGCTAAGGACGAAGCAAAGGAATCACGGAAAATTACAAGCTTTTTGTCACTGGCAGAATCAGGGTTCTCTATTTCAACTATCGGCTGCGCTCCCGACAAAAATATTTCATAAGGGTCTTTGTCTGTCAGCTTGTCCATATTATAAACAGTTGTATTCTCTCCTGCTCCATCAGGATAAATTGTTACTGTGCAGTTATCTGTAGCTTCATTTGTAAGGTACTTTAATGTGTCAGGGGGGAAATTCAGCGCTGATTGTCCGTAATATACACCATAAAAAACATTGTCTGCTGTGTTTTCAATATACTTATCCGTAAGAGTTGTCCCCATCTCATTGGCTATATAATCCGCAGTATCTGTAATGCATTCCTGTTTCCAGTGACTGTCAGTTGTATAATAATCATCCGCTGAAAGAAGCGGTGTAATATCAATATATTTCATGTAAGCAGTTTTTTTCTTCATATATGAAATAAGGCTGCTGTAATCCAGCGACAAATAGCCGTTTTCCTTTGCAAGATACATATTTTTATCGGGAACAACCGAAAAATAAACTTCTGCAGATGTATCCTTAAAATAGCTTTGATAAATCTTTTCAAAGTGTTTTGCTGCATTGTCAAGCATATCATATCGCAAAGGATATTCAAGCTTTGAAATGTGTCCTCCGCAGGTGTAAATTCCGTTATTGTCCCACTGCATCAGTCCTTTTGTTACAGTATACGCCTTTACCTTTCTCAGATAATCCCTCAGCGGAAAATTATCGGCGACAGCCTCCTCGAAATCTGACATGAATTTCCCTGATTCTATCCCTGAAAAGCTTATCCGTGGAAATTCCTTGAGTTTTCTGCGTTCTGCCTTGGAATAAATACTTTTTTCACCGAATATAAGCATAATGCCAAATGTTAAAACCAGAAGAATCATAAATATAATTGTCAGATAATATTTTATTTTTATCTTCATTTTTTCACCTCAGAAGCGGAAATACAAAAACGGATTAAAGGAATTGTCTATAAGAAAGGAAGTGCACACAATAAAAAGAATACATAAAACAACAGGCTCTGCACAGGTCATTATTCTGCGTTCCGACAGTCTTGATGCAATTTTTCCAGGAAGCGGGGTTGCCCCGACTCCACCGATAATAATAAGAACAATATAGCTTTTTAAATAGTATATACATTCATCTGATATAAAAGGAATATCCGTCAATCCAAACATTGCTCCGAAGTATTCCAAAAGCTCACTCATGCTTCCGGCATTGAAAATCACAAATCCGATTATAACCAGAAACATCAGGTATACCCTGCTAAGCACAGAAGATTTCTCAAGATGTCTGTAAAGCCATACTTTCTCAATTATCAGAAGAATACCGAAATACAGTCCCCATATTAAAAAATTCCATGCAGCGCCATGCCACAGACCTGTTGCAAGCCATACTACCAGTATATTTCTTATATGTCTGAATTTCGTTGTCCGGCTTCCTCCAAGAGGAATATACAGGTAATCCCTGAACCAGCTGCCAAGTGAACGGTGCCATCTTCGCCAGAATTCGGTTACAGAACGTGAAATATACGGAAAATTGAAATTTTCCGGAAAATCAAATCCAAAAATTTTGCCAAGACCTATCGCCATATCCGAATATCCTGAAAAATCATAATAAATCTGAAGCGTAAAGGATATAGCATAAAGCCAGTAATACGCTATAGATTTATCACCCGAATCACCGAATATTCTGCAAAGCTCTCCGAATGAATTTGCAATAATCACCTTTTTTGAAAGACCAATTATAAATCTTCTGAGTCCCGATGCCGCTTTCTCAATTGTATGTGTACGTGCAGTAAGAGCCTTATTTATATCAGTATAGCGGACTATCGGGCCGGCAACAAGCTGGGGAAACATTACCGTATACGCTCCGAGACTGATAATGTTTTTCTGTACCTCTGCCTTTCCTTTATATACATCAATAATATATCCTGCAATCTGAAAAGTATAAAAGCTGATACCTACAGGCAATACTACATTCAGAAGCGGTATTTCCGTACCAAAAACAGCGTTGAAATTTTCCACAAAAAAATTTGCATACTTAAAATAGGCAAGTGTCAAAAAATCAGCTGCAATACCTATAATCAGGAAAATTTTCGCCACAGACTTTGTCCTGTATTTTCCTATAAAAAGTCCGCAGACGTAATTGAAAACAATTACAAAAATCATGAGAAAAACATATTTTGGTTCTCCCCATGCATAAAAAAGCAATCCTGACAGCAATAAGACGCTGTTTTTCAGTTTCTTAGGAACGGCAAAATAAACAGCCAGAACACACGGAAGAAAAATATATAGAAAAGTTATACTTGAAAACAGCATTTTTTACTGATTTGAAAGCGGCGCCATTACAAAGAAAACCTTGTTGCCAACTGCTTCGCAGACAGTTTCCTCTGCTTCAACACATATCTGCCATCTCGGGTCAGCGCAGCCCTTGAGAGTTTCAGCAAATGATTTTGCTGCCCCCTCATCCGAAAGCTCGAAAACATAACCTATGAACGCAATCGAACCCATTGCAGGACCGAACATTGAAGCTGATTCAAAGCCCTGTATTTCTTCTGTAAAGCCTGCTAAAAGTCCCGGTTCAACAGGCATTGACATACTGCTGAACAGAATAGCTTCATTAGCTGACAGTCCGGCTGCAATTTCTTCTGCTGACATATCCGGATTTTCCGATACTATTCCTTTAAAATCCTCAAGAAGATATTGTGCGAATGTAACTCCCTCCGGAAGCTCCGATGAACCGTTATTTATATCATCGGAAGATGTTTCTTCTGCTGCGATAGACGTTGTTTCCTCAGATGATGTCTGGCTTTCTGTTTCTTTTTCTGAACAGGCTGTCATAACCGTCATAAGTGATAAAGCAAGTACAAATGATAATAATTTTTTCATAATATTTCAAACCTTTCTTTTTAAGACGATACCGCACAAAGATTGCGCAGTATTGCCTTAATAGTATTTCAGTTTAATTCTGTTTAATTCTTCAAAACCATAATTAATTATATCATGACTGACAAAATAAGTAAAGTACATTATTATTGACAAAGAACATTTGTTCTGTTATAATTTATATGAAAGGAAATTTGCTATGAAAAAATATGTCTGTATAGATTTAAAATCATTCTATGCTTCTGTCGAATGCGTGGAAAGGGGTCTTGACCCTATGAATACCAATCTTCTCGTAGCTGACGTAAGCCGTACAGAAAAAACAATATGCCTTGCTGTCACACCTACTCTCAAGGCATACGGTATTCCGGGCAGAGCAAGACTTTTTGAAGTCAATCAGAAGCTTCGGGATGTAAACCGTGAAAGAAAGTGGAATGCACCGGGTCATTATTTAAGCGGCAAATCATATATAAACAGTGAGCTGCAGGAAAATCCGTCATTTGCCGTTTCATATATTGCCGCACCTCCGAGAATGGCTTACTATATGAAGTACAGTACACGGATTTATCAGATATATATGAAATACTTTTCCCCCGAAGATATTCACGTATACTCTATTGATGAGGTTTTTATTGATATAACCTCATACCTTAAAACCTGCGGACAAACTCCGAAAGAGCTTGTCAGGACGGTAATACAGGATATTTTCAATACTACCGGCATTACAGCAACTGCCGGAATCGGAACAAATCTTTATCTTTGCAAAATTGCTATGGATATAGTTGCAAAGCATATTCCGGCTGATAAAAACGGGGTTCGTATTGCCGAACTTGATGAAATGTCATACCGACGTATACTCTGGTCACACAAGCCGCTGACCGACTTCTGGAGAATCGGTAAAGGTTATTCAAAAAAGCTTGAATCACTCGGTCTTTATACAATGGGAGACATTGCAAGATATTCACTCAGCAATCAGCAGCACCTTTATAAGATGTTTGGTGTAAATGCCGAACTGCTTATTGACCATGCATGGGGCTGGGAGCCGTGTACCATAAAGGAAATAAAGGCATATGTTCCGGAAAATACAAGCCTTTCTTCCGGTCAGGTACTCTCCTGCCCTCATTCATCCTCTGCGGCACGTCTTATAATTCATGAAATGGCAGACGCACTTTCCCTTGACCTTGTGGATAAAAATATTGTCACAAATCAGATTGTTCTGACAATCGGATACGATATTGAAAATACAAAATCAGGGTATAACGGGACTGTAACGTCCGACCGTTACGGAAGAAGTGTTCCAAAAGATGCCCATGGATGTATAAACACAGAATATACATCATCCTCAAAGGAAATTGTATCTGCAACGCTGAAGCTGTACGACCGTATAATAAACCCCAAACTTTCAGTACGGCGAATGACAATCGCTGTAAATCATCTTATTAAAGAAACAGAGCTGAAAAAGCAGAATACATTCGAGCAGCTTGATTTGTTTTCCGATTTTGAAACGGTTCAGAAGCAAAAACAGTTAAAGCAGACCAGACTTGACAATGAAAGAAATATACAGAAAGCAGTTCTTGAACTGAAAAAAAGATATGGTAAAAATGCAGTGCTCAAGGGCATGAATTATTTTGAAGGCGCAACTGCACGAATTAGAAACAGTCAGATAGGCGGACATAAGGCATAAAAATACCGCACAAGGATTGTGCGCAGAATGGAATTATTATGGAAAATTATGATGATATTATAAATATTGAATATCCGATTTCACGAAAATACAAAAAAATGCCCTTGATTTCAAGAGCAATACAATTTGCACCGTTTGCTGCTCTTACGGGATTTGATGAACAGGTCAACGAAACCGCACGCTATGTTGATGAATGTCATGAGCTTACGGATGATGAAAAAAACATACTTGACATGAATATGCAGCTTCTTGAAACAAATATCGAATTTCATCCGAATGCAACAATAGTTTATTTTGTAAGGGATGATAAAAAATCCGGCGGTGCATATCATAAAATTTCAGGCAGAATAAGACGGATTGAAAAGGAAGAAGGAATTATAATTTTTGAAAATGAAAAAAGAATACAAATCAAGGATATCATGATGATAAACACAGAAGATTCTATTATTCATAATCCCTGAAAATAAAGCTGAAGCATGTCAAATCCTCTTGACAATTGATATAAAATATATTAAAATTAAATTGTAAATATTTACTCAGGGAGGTAAATTTATGAACTTAAAAAAAACGATTGCATTTTTAACCGGTATAGCTTGTTCTGCTTCAATGGTTTTATGCGGAACACTTATTTCCGGTTCAGCAGATGACAGTACAATAAAAATCATGAGTATTGGTGACTCAATAACAGACGGCTTCGGAACAGACGGCTCATATCGAAAGTTCTTATATAACGGTCTTACAGAAAGCGGTTACTCAATTGACATGGTAGGTCCTCAATGGTCATGGGGCGATGCAACATATACTGATTCAGAAACGGGTGAAAGCTTTACATATGACGCTGCACACTGTGGCTACAGCGGCTATGCCATAAAGGAATACAGCGGAAGATCCGGTATTTTAGAAACAATCAAAAATGGCAGTTACCTTTCAGAGTATACTCCTGATATTGTAATACTGCAGATTGGTACAAATGATGTTATAGATAATTATAACATTGACACTGCCGGAGAAAGACTTGAAGAACTTGCGGGCTATATTCTTGAAAATATTTCTTCCGAGTCAGCATTGTTTATTACAACAATTCCTGACCTTGACCCGAACAGGTCTGATGTTTATTCATGGTTTGGAAATCACAGACATTCAGCTGACTGGCAGACAAACTACTCTGATGAAGAAGTCGAAGTTCTTGTTCAGCAGCAGGTTGATAACTACAACGCACAGGTTAAGGCACTTGTTGAAGAAAAGCAGGCAGAAGGCGTTTCAAATATTTATTACGGCAATGTAAACAGCGCTGTTACAGATGTAAAGACACAGCTCAAGGATGGCGTTCACCCGAATGACACCGGATTTAAGCTTATGGGTGAATACTGGACAGGGATAATCAAAGCATATCTTTCCGGCGAAAGTGTTCAGCCTACCGAACCTTCAACTGAAGCTACAGACCCTACTGAAGCTTCAACAGAGGCTACTGACCCTACCGAAACTCCGACAGAAACTACAGAATCCACCGAAGCTTCAACTGTGGCTACTGACCCTACCGAAGCTCCGACAGAAACTACTGAATCCACCGAAGCTTCAACTGTAGCTACAGACCCTACTGAAACTACAGAACCGACTGAAGAAAACCACAAAAAAGGTGATTTAAACGGTGATGGTAATATAACTGTTTCAGATGCTGCAATATTAGGTAAGTTTCTGACTAAACAGACAGATTCATTATCAATTGAAACTGACCCTCTTTACGTATGCGACATGAATTCTGATGAAAAAATAAACGTTTTCGATTTGGTAATTCTCAAAAGAATGCTTGTTGAAGCTTGATATAATCAAAAGCGCAGATTTTTAAACTGCGCTTTTATTTTACTCCAGAGTTTAAAGTAAAACAAACTTCTCACCTTCGGGTAAAAATAATCTTTCCTTAAAATGATGCGAAAATATGTATAAAAAAATGTTGCAACAGATTTAATTTAATGGTATAATATACATAATGAACATATGGGAGGTTAATATATGAAACTATTTAAAAAAATATCTGTTATTATGACTGCTCTGACAATCAGCATTTTTGCTTTGAGTATGGTCTCCGTTTCTGCTTTTACAGATATTACCACAGCTTCAGAGATTTCAGTTATAAAATCTGATGAACAAACCAATCGCACAACAGCGTCTGTCAACGCAACAAACATCAATCTTTATGCTATTGATTCAACATATGATGAATTTATGCAAATTCCGGAAAACTATAATACAAGCTTTCAGCTTGAGGTAACCGGAGCAAAAAATGTCAGCTATACAGTTTCTGACGGCGACTCTGTTGAAGTATCAGAAACAGGTCTTATTACTCCGGCTTCGGAAATATGGTACTGGTCAGGTGGTTTCGGTACTACGTCATATATTGAAGGCGCTGAGGTTGTGACAGAATACATATACGGTGATTCAGTTGTTACGGTTACAGCTGACAATAAAACCTTCGATGTCAATGTAAGCGTTCAGAACTATGCCGTAGTGTATGCTCACAACATTATGGACACCTACATTGCTGATAATATCACATCTTCCATGACAACCTATGAAAAGCTTGAAATAATTGCACAGTTTGTTGCAAGCTATGACTACAACGCATCTTATAGCAGTGCTGTTTCAATGATTGTAACAGACGACGGCGGTGACTGCTGGGCTTCAACTGATGCAATTGTAATAATGGCAGAGAAACTCGGGCTTGAAGCATGGTGGAGAAACGGAAACCGTGACCCCGGCTCTGGTTCAGGTCACATTAACGCAATGGTTTATGACGGAGAAACATACTTTGAAGTTGAAGCAGGTTATACCGGTTCTGCACCGAGACATTATTACATTGAAACACGTGATAATCTTTTCAGCGTAACTTATAACAGTGAATACGAGGGTTACGAGATTTACCAGTATGACGGTCCGACTATGCCGGAAGAACTCACAATTCCTTCTTCAATAAATGGATATGATGTTGTTTCAATAGGAGACTCCTTCCTTGTAGGTGAAGAAGATGTCAAGAAAGTTAACCTCCCTTCAACTATAAAATCACTTGGAGACTGGGCTTTCAGCGGAAGCGGTATAACAACCTTTGAGCTTCCTGAAAGTGTTGAAAAAATCGGACAGGGTACATTCAATCTGCCATACCTTGAAAACTTTACAGGCAACTCTAAATTCGCATTTTACGACGGTATGCTTTATGATGTAGAAAATGATGTCCTTGTAGCTGTACCTAACGCAAAATCGGTTAATATTCCTGATACCTGCGCAGAAATCGGCGGCGGTGCATTCTACTGGAATAAAAATATTAAAGAGGTTATTATCCCACCTTCTGTTACTAAAGTCGGACAAGGAGCTTTTTACTACTGTGATAATCTCCGGAAAGTTGAACTTGGAGAAAATGTTACTTCAGTAGGCGATTTTGCATTCTATGGTATTGATAACCTAAAAGGTATTATCGTTTTAAATCCTGACTGTACATTCGGCGAAAACCAGTTGAATAGCTATTTCAAGGGTACAATTTATGGTCATGAAAATTCAACAGCGCAGGCTTATGCTGAGATGTATGGCTACACATTTGATTTGATTGAAAATGCAGGAAATTTATCAATTGAACGTCCTATAGGTGACGCAAATTGTGATAATGCTTTAACTGTCAGCGATGCGGCATTTATCGCAAGAACACTTGCAAAGCGTCTTACAATAAGCGTTGATGAAAACCCTTATGCTGATTATAACGGAGATGGTAAGGTAACTGTAGCTGATGCAGCGGCTATCGCAAGAGAGCTTGCAAAGCCAAAAACTGATTTTTAAACTTCAAAGGCAGTCAATGACTGCCTCAGACTGTAGAAAAACCTCAAAATTAATTTTCGTGCCGATTAAATCGGCAGACAAACAAAAGTACAACCAAAGTAAGGGGACGCTTTCTCTTGCAAAGCGTCCCCTCTTGAAAAACAGCCCACTGGGCTGTTTTTCAATTCACAGCATTGCTTAAAAGGTAAGAAGCAATGCACGATTGCTCTAAAGATAGCAACCGCCCTCGTAAATGCGCCTCCGATGGAATATTTCGCCGTCTGCGGACGGCGACCAAAGGCTCTGCCTTTGGATTCCGCAAACTTTTGAAAAAGTTTGATCAAAACTTTTAGTTTTGTGAATGCAGACTTTTTCGACAAGCTGA
>SVNU01000074.1 GCA_015066715.1 Ruminococcus sp.
ACCTGACGGAGAAATCTCTTGTCAAAATACTTTGCAACGGCTTCCATCTCGCTTCGTACTGCAACATAATCGTCTGTAAGATTTTCGTGACTTCCCTTTGTATCGGTAATGCAAAGGCTGTAGCCTGCCTGTTCAAAATCAAAGCTGAAACTGTTTATCCGGGGATTTTCTGTATCTGCAAAATCAATTTCAACAAGTCCGCCCACAGATGAAACCATCTGATCCATAAGCCCGCTGTTTTTACAGAAATAAACATTTTCTGCATACTGTCCGATTTTTGCAATCTCAACAGCACCTATTCTGCCGTTATTGTAATGACTGTCAATAATTGTTCCTATAAGTGTTTCAAATGCGGCAGATGATGAAATTCCGCTTCCGCTTAAAACATCTGATGTACAGTAAGCATCAAAACCACCTATTTCAACACCCATTTCATAAAATCTCGAAACGATACCTCTCACAATTGCCGCTGTACCTTTTTCATTTTCATGTACACCGAGATCATCAAGTGAAACTGTGAAAAAATCATATCCTTCGGATTTTATTCTGATTACATTGTCATTATGAAAGGAAACTACTGCTGCTGCATCAAGATTAACTGCCGCTGCAAGCACACAACCATGCTGATGGTCGGTGTGATTTCCACCAATTTCCGTTCTTCCCGGTGCAGAGAAGATTTTTACATCTTCTCTGTGAGGATAAAATTTTCCAAAACTATCTACAAGATTTATGTAACGTTTTTTCTGATAGTCAAGATCGGACTTCATATCACCGTAAAGCTGTCTGAAAACATCTGAAAATTCATCATTTTCCAATTTATATAAAACTGTATTTATATTCATAAGCTTCTCCTTTCAATTAAAGAGGACTGATTTCAAAAGCTATTGTAAGTGGATTTTCGGAATTTATTTTGTATTCCTGATGAACAGGTGCACCCCAGCTGTCATCGCCGCCTACACCCATCTGCTTTGCGGAAATTCTTACCCATGTATAAGAACTTGTCGGAAGTTCTTCAATGTGCATTGCATTGTCCAGTTCATATGCACTATACGGAAGAACACTCATTTCAAAAGGTTGCTTTGTAGCAGTAAATCCCAGACCTCTGCCACTTTTGTCATATACATTAACATATCTCACGCCTGTTCTGTTGCCGCATTCCTGTGGGTTCAAATATTTCGGGAAATTTTCTTCTGCTGTACTTGTATAAACTCCCAGCCTTGCACCATTGTTTCTGTCGATGTAGTTTTCTTCAGCACCCATTCCATAGTATGTGAATTTGTCATACTGCTTTTTCATTTTGAAATCCATTGCAAATACAGGCATATCGGAAAGTCCCTTTACTCCCGGATATTCTGCTCTTACACCAAGTCTGCCGTCAAAATATGCGTTGTAAATTACTTTGTATTCAAATGAGGTCACTGTCGGTGCAAGATAGGTAAATGTAATTTCAAGACTGTCTGATTTTTCCTTTGTTGTAAGTCTGTCACCCAGAAGCTTTGCACATCTGCCTGCAATCTGCCACTGTGCGTTTTCGTACGGGTAGCCTGCTCCTGTATCATTATCGGTGTATGCTCTGAAAAAGCTGATTTTCGGTGTACGGGTAATATATTCAACGCCATCATATACAAGTGAGCTGATACCACCCTCACGTTTATCAAACTGCATGCTGAAATTTTCTCCCTGTACTCCTATACAGAAATCACCATAAACAATTTCAGCCTTTGAGTCTGATTTAATTTCTTCATCTGTTTCTACGGTAATAATTTCCTGTGCAAATGCGATTTCATGTCCTTTTTCAGCCCAGATATTATCCTCTGAAATAACTGCTGAAACTGTTGTCACATATTCGCCTGCTGTTTCGGGAATATCAAGCTCAACAGGAATCACTGCATTTCTGCCTGCTTTAACATTTATTTCAAGCTGTTTTTTCATAAGAATTTCGCCCTCTTTTTCAAGAGTAACATTAAAAATATATCCCCTTGTGTCTGTGAAAAGATTTCTGTTTTCTACTGTCAGAACGCTGTCCTTTACTGTAATTCTGATATTTGAGTAAAGAGCTCTTACTTCCTGTACCTTAGGAGAATATGTACGGTCTGCATAAACTATACCGTTTGTACTGAATCCGTAGTCACAGGCTCTGTCATCAAAGTCACCGCCGTATACAAGAACTCCGTCCTTGTAGAGCGCCTGGTCGATATAGTCCCAGATAAAGCCACCCTGATATGCTTCATATTTATCTTCAAGGTCAGTATAAAGCTTCATACCGCCGAGGGAGTTACCCATAGCGTGCATATATTCACAGCTTATATATGGCTTGCCTGTGTTCTGTTTAAGATATTCCTCAACATCACAAGGCTTTGCATACATTCTGCTTTCCATATCGGTGATATGGTCATATTTTCTGTTCCACACAACACCCTCATAGTGAACAAGTCTTGTGCTGTCAACATCGTGAAAATATTGAGCCATAGCGGCAATATCGTCACCGCAGTAGCTTTCATTTCCACATGACCAGATAAGTACGCTCGCATGATTCTTGTCACGTTCATACATTGATTTCGCTCTGTCAAGACAAGCTTCTTTCCATTCCGGAAGCGATGCAGGAATATTTATTGACGGCTCACAGGCACCCATTTTCTGCCATGTACCATGTGATTCAAGGTTTGTTTCATCTATAAGGTAAATGCCGTATTCATCACAAAGCTTATACCAGAGTGAGTTGTTAGGATAATGACATGTACGGACAGCATTGATGTTATTCTGCTTCATAAACTTAATGTCATAAAGCATATCTTCTTTTGTTACAACTCTGCCGCCCTCTGCATTCCATTCATGACGGTTGATACCCTTGAAAATTATTCTCTTTCCATTCAAACACATCAAGCCGTTTTTCAACTCAAAGGTTCTGAAACCCACCTTTGTTTCAGCCGTTTCAACAATTTCGTCATCGGAAATAATTTCAGCTGTAAGTGTGTAGAGATAAGGCTGCTCCGCACTCCATGGCTTTGCATCAGGAATTGGAGCCGTTACATTTGCAGTATCACTTTCAAATACGATTTTATTGTTGCTGTCAGTCAGTGTCAGCTTTACAGAATAATCAGAATTACCTGTAATATTAAGTTCAGTTGTAAGAATACCGTTTCCGTTTTCATAGTCATAATCTGCTGTGATTTTCATATCACGGACATGAATCTTTGGAACTGCATAAAGATACACATCACGGAAAATGCCCGAAAATCTCCAGAAGTCCTGGTCTTCAAGCCAGCTTGCTGTACTGTAACGGTAAACTTCAACTGCAAGTCTGTTATTCTTTTCATTGAGGTACGGAGTGATGTTAAATTCAGACGGTGTAAAGCTATCCTCCGAGTAACCTACAAATTCACCGTTAAGCCATACGTAAATTGCTGTTTCAACACCCTGAAAGCTGATACATGTTTCCTTGCCAAGCAAATCAGCGTCAACATCAAAGAATCTTACATAGCTTCCTACAGGATTGCGTTTCTGAGGTATCTGTGGAGGAACAAGGCTTTCCTGTCCTTCCCAGGGATATTGAGTATTTACATACTGTGGCTTGTCGTAACCTTGTAACTGGATGTGCCCCGGAACTTTTATATCATCAAAGTTATTTACATCAAATTCAGTCTTGTAAAAGTCGGCTGGTCTGCTGTGGGGATGTTCTGTATAAGCAAACTTCCATATTCCGTTCAATGACTGTACGAGCTGTTTTCCGTTTACTGTACATGTATGGTCAGAATGTGCTTTTTCTCTGTTAACTGCAAAAATCTCAGGATTTTCAAGCCATTTTAATGTAGGTTTCATAAGATGTCCTCCTTATTTGTTGTGTGTGTTGTCCCAATCTTCGTTAGCTTTCTCAACTGTAAGGCGTGAGAGTAAAACTGTAATTATAACATTTAAAATCATCGGTAACCAGAGATACATAAAATTCAGCATATTGATGCATGAATCAGGCTGTATGTCTGCATTTGCAATGTAACCGCCTGCTGCAAGAAGCCAGCCTGTCAATGCCGTTCCGATACCTCCACCGATTTTTACACCAAGTGATGAACAGGAATACATTGTTCCATCAATTCTCTTGCCTGTTGTTCGGTATGTATAATCCGAACAGGCTGCTATAAGTGCATTAAGGTCACCCTGCATAGGGCTCATCGCAAATGCTGCGACACCTGTGAAAATCAGCATCATCGGAATATTCTGCATATATCCGCCCACCATTACAAGCACTCTTGCAGCTACCGAAATGATATATCCTGTCAGATTAAGTTTATACATACCTTTTAACTTCTTCACAAGAAACGGTGTAATCAGAAGACCGCAAATCATCGGAATATTTATTGCAAGAGAGAAGGTACCGATTAAATCTGCATTTCCAAGAATGTAAGTCATGTAATAGATTCCCATACTTAGTGTTGCGGAAAAAAGCTGTGTCAGAATGTATATGCCACATATCAGGATATAGTATTTGTTGGAAATAAGAACCCTTGCTGAATCAAGAAGTGTGTATTTCTTACTTTCATCTTTAGTTCTGTTTTCCTTATCGGCAAGTTCAAAATCAGGATAAGCCTCACTTGAAAACTTTGCTGCTTCTTCATCAGCAGGGTTTTCTTTTTTCAGTTCCTTTTCAGGAAGTTCCTTAACAGAGAATACCGAAATGGTATTTACAATAAGTCCTGCAATCGCGTAAATAATTGCTACTGTTCTCCAGCCTTCTGCACCGCCGCCGCACCAGTCAACAGCTTTTACTGTTATCGACTGAATAAGCAGGCTTGTTCCGAATGCAAATATAAATCTGATTGAACCCATCTGTACTCTTTCGTTTCCGTTTCTGGTGATGAGTGCTGTAAGTGCTGAATATGCAATATTGTTGGCAGTATAGAACACTGCATTCAATAATGTGTAGGTGATAAAGAAGTATGCATATTTTGCTACATCACCCCAGCCAGTCGGAACTGCAAAAATCGCAATCAGCATAAAACTGCATCCGATATAAGGATAAAGCATCCACGGACGAGCTTTGCCAAGCCTTGACTTTGTTTTGTCGATGAGTGAACCGAATATAATATCGGTAAAGCCGTCAAAGATTTTTGAAACCATCATCAGAGTTCCAACAATACCGGCATTCAGTCCTGCTGTATCCGTCAGATAAATCATCATGAAGGTTGAAAGAAAAGCGTAGACAACGTTTCCGGCAATATCTCCGGAGCCATATCCTATCTTATTGTACCACTTTAAATATTTTTTCTCAGTCATTTTAATCTCTCCTTTAAAAGAATTCATTATGGTTTTTTAATGTCCTCCGCAGCTCTCGAGTTCTGCTTCAGGGGGGAGCAATATCCGGTAACGGTCAAATACTGCAATTCAATTAAAGGCGCCTTTGTTTTTCTGACTATATTCTAACATACTTTCAACCCCAAATACATAAACACAATTGAACAAAATATGCACAAAATGATACAATTCTATTGAAAACGGAAACAAAATATGTTATACTGTGAAAAAAGGAGGGAATAAGCCCATGTTTACAAATGTTGCCTATCTTCACAATTCACTTTCTGATATAGTGGATACATCAAAATCACTTATTGTAACAAGCTGCGGATATTATAATGTTCATAGTCGACCTGTAGTCTCTACAGAAAGACCAAACGGCAGAAAGGACTATCAGCTTTTATATATAGTCAAAGGTAAGGGGTATTTTTATTTTGATGACAAAGAGCATATTATCTCAGAAGGAAATATGATTTTATACCGACCTGATGAAACTCAGATGTACTATTATCATGCCGAGGATAAAACAGAGGTTTACTGGGTACATTTTACAGGAAGACACGTTGAATCAATTCTCGAATATTATCAGTTACCCGAAACTGAAAATGTATTTTTTACAGGTACCTCACCCGATTATCAGTGGATGTACCGTCAGATGATACAGGAACTGCAGCTTTGTCGTCCGAATTACGAGGAGCTTTTGTCACTCATGCTCCGTCATATTTTCATAATGATAAACAGATATATTAAAGAAGGAAAAAAAACGGGCAGCGACATTCAGAATGAAATTGAACGTGCTACCCATTATTTTAATGAAAATTACAATAAACAGATAAATATTGATGAATATGCAAGGTCACGACATATGAGCACCTGCTGGTTTATACGAAGCTTTAAGCAGATTCTAAAGGTTACTCCTATGCAGTATATCCTGTCATTGAGAATGGCAAATGCACAAAATCTGCTTGAAAGTACACAGTATAACATTTCAGAAATTGCAGAAGCTGTAGGCTATGATAATTCACTTTATTTCAGCCGTCTTTTTCATAAACATATTGGTGTTTCGCCGTCAGAGTATAGAAAAAGCAGAATGTAAAATAATACCAATATAAATTATTAAATCACTGTCGTGTCGTTACCATTAGGTTCTGGTGCCGAGAGGTGTGCAGGTTCAAGTCCCGTCACCCGTACCAAATTAAAAAGTGCTATGCAATGCTTTGGGAAACGGAGGAAGTAACCCTTAGTTGTTGCATAGCACTTTTCTTATCTATTTTACTGGAAAAGTTGATATTTGACAAGGCTTTTTTCTAACGGATTTGAATTCCGGTTTATTTTATGCCCAAACTGAAATTTTGATTTCTGAAATAGCTTCAGCTCGTCGGCGAGTACATTTTTGCCTGTGTTCGTCGGCGACAGGTCGGCAGGAAAACTATCAGAATTTCCATGTTTTACGTCATTTGTACGTTGTGCCAGAGATTTTTCAACGAAGTTAGTGACGAAATTTATCAAAAAGATAGGTGTATACGCTTGTGAAGACAGGTTCTAATATAAGACAGAAAGTAGGTAGATAATTAATGGAAATTGAAACAATAAATGGAATAATCAATGTTGACTAAAATACAGTTGCATTAAATTAAGCCCGATATTTTTACGCATTCAAAACATGGATTAAGCTGGATTTTTTCAATAGATTATGGTATAATGAGAATGATTCAATTATGAAAGTCAATGTGCTAAAGGAATGGATGTTGGGTGTTTATGGAAAATGTATATTTGGAGGTTTTATTATGGCTTTTGTAAACGCATATTTAACAGAAGAAGAAAAAGAAAAGTTTCGAGAAGCGAAAGTATTAGATCCTCGGTGGAGATCGCCCAAATATTGTTTAGAACCTACAACATGGACAGTTGATGAAGAAAATAAAATAGCTTTGCTTAACTGCGGAGTAGCTAATCGTGATGAACATTGGAAAAAAACATTTGCGCTTATATATAAGCAAATAGATAATGAACATCTTATTGAATTAACATTGATCGAAAAATGCCCGGATTATCTTACAGAAAAGAAACTTAGAGAAAAATACAATGTTAAAGCGGTGACAAAATGGGAGGTTTTTGATTATAAAATGCCAGAAATGTTGAAAAATAAAATTTCTCAGGAAGAGTTATTCGAAATTCTTGAAAATGCTTTAACTGGATATGAGATAAATGGAAAACCTGATAAAAAATATAGTTTTAAGGCTTTAATACAAGACAGAAAGTAGGTAGATAATTAATGGAAATTCAAACAATAAATTGAGTAATTGATGTTGATTTGAATAAAGTGACATTATATGATGTTTATCTATATACAACAAATCCGCCGCAACAATCTGTTGCGGCGGATTATTATAAATATCAGCTTGTCTCCAGTAATTTACGCTTCATAACACATAAATCAAACACATTAATCATGCTGTCTTTGCAAAGGTTTCCGGCACGCCAGTTTGTAAGCGCTGCGTCTGATTTATTTATTAACCACTTCTGAAGTGTTACAGCATCTGAAATGTCAAACACATCATCTGCATTGACATCCCCCATTACGATTGATTTAACTGTAATAAGAGCTGCGTCAGATAATTTGTACTTCCCGTTATAGGCTTCGCAGTAAACAACCTTGTTATCAAGCCATTTCCCGGCATTGGTTATGGTGAGCGTATCCGATTCTACACCGGACACGTTACAGTAATACTCAACATCCGACCAGTCATAAGGCTGAAGTGTTTCATCGTCTGCATCTGTAATATACCAGCAATAGCTGTCTACGTTATCAGCTTTTACCTTGAATTGCGCACTTCCGTCTTCATAGATAGTTACATCCTCAGGCTGTAAGGTAAATACGGGCTTGGTTGTTGTAACCTCAAGATAATATTCACCGATATATAATGTTGCTTCGGAAAGGTCAATTAACTTTCCTGAATCTTTTGCCGTGGAACCGTAAGCGATATATGCGCTTGGTTCTTCTTCCGTGAATTCGTTGAACATATCCCAACGAGTTGAGATTCCTTTTGCTCCTCTGAAGTCTCCACGGATGATCTCGGCAGCAGCTTCTGTTACATTATACGAAAATGCCCCGTATCCTGTGTCTTCTATCATTTTGAAATATCCGTTGCTGATGCAGATGTCACCGCTTTTTACATAAGTTCCAGCTGTTTTTCCGTAAAAACTTCCGCTGTAAATTCTTGCAATTCCGCCGTCCATATAAAAACCAAAGCGTTGGTATTCTTCCTCATCTTCAAATAATCCGCCGTTGATTATGACTTTTGTGTTTCCTGTCTGATACAATCCATAATACCAACTGCCGAAATAGCCATCGTTTATGGTAAGCTTTGTATCGCCTCTTACAAGCACTCCACAGCCCTTTCCGTCGAATGTACCACCATTGATTACGGCTGTACCACCGTCGAGGACAACAGAAGCGAGTGCGTACTCACTTGCCGAAGGCGTGAAATTGTTGTCATACAGATAATAGCTTCCGCCGTCGATCTGCAGATTGCCCTCTGAAATTACAGACGGGCAGCTGTATGCCCATTCATCCGTAGGTGACATGGCAGAAACATTTGTGATACGCAGCGATGCGCCCTCATGCACACGGAATATGCAGTCTTCGCTTGATGCACTTGAAAAATGAAGATTGTTACTGCTGTCCGTAGGTGTAGCCACCGATTTGCTGATAACTCTGAGTGAGCCTGAACGTACATCAAACAGTGCATTATCATATCTGCCGGTTTCTCTTGCAAGACCGCATCCGTTCATGTCAAGAACAATTTCTGCGTTCGGGTCATCAAGAACAAGCATATTGTTGTATTCCATATCTGTCTGAACAGTCCATTTTGTTGAACTGCCTACATTCAGGGTAATCCACTGTTTTCCGCCTTCTGCAAGTGCTGACTGCAGTTCTTCATATGTAGAAACTATGGTTTGTTCACTTTTAGGCGGAATAATAACAGACTCTATTATATGTCCGCAGTTGCATTTCTTTTCCCACAGTCCGCTTTCTGTCTCTGTTGCATTCCTGACAACCTGCCACGGTTCGTTAATTTTGTAACTGCAGGAGTGATCATAAGCGGTTCCCCGTAATGCAACTCCACATTCGCATATATTCCAGTGCTGATTTTCATCATATGCTTGCTTTGAATATTCATGGATGTGCCCCTCAGGCGAACACATTAATTCTCCATCTATAACAATCGTTACAAGTGCATCATCCTTTGTAAGTCCGTCAGGAAGCTCTGTTTCGCTTCCAAGCATGGTCAGCATTGCCGATACTGACATTACATGTACATTGCCCGTGTCGATTGTTTCACCTGTGTCTGTATCAATAAAAGTTGCAACGCCCTCATTGCTTGACAAGCCAGTGTAGTTCTCAATCTTACCAAGAACGTTGATATCATACTTGTCTGCATCTGTGAACGTAGTGAAGTTGCCATTATAACCTTCAAATCCTTCAATTCCCATCATCCATGTGAGAACAGGGTGATCATACATCTTTACATAGCCTGTGCTTGACTCTAACCAGAAACCGCCCAGAAATTCTATTTCTGTTCCGGATTCTGTGATAACAGGCTTCTGCGGAGTTTCAGCAGGGCGTGGATATGAAATGCTGACAACTGCATCATATGTGCCTAGTTCCGCTGCTGATACACTGATAGCTGCTGTGCAGAAAAGCATTGCAGCTGCAACAGCTACTGATATTAAACGATTGATTGACTTTTTCATTTTTGAGACCTCCTTGTTTATTATTCGTCACCGCAAGATAACTCCCACATTATGGTGACGAGTATGTTACTTTATTACAGGCATACCGTCATATCCTATGGTAAATAAATCATCTGCCACAACCTCCTTGTCGCTTTCGTCAATATATGGCATTGATGAACTCGGATATTCCTTTGGAGTAAGATAAAGCAGCATATTGTCATCATAAAATACCATAACGAAATGAAGCTTACTATATTATCTTTTTAATATTCATGTCATTTCTCCATTGATAATGTTATCAATATAATTATAACACTTATTCAAGCATTTTACAATGTTTTTTCGTTATAAACTATATTGAACTATCTTGAGGATTTTTGCAGAGAAGCTGCATTTATATCATTCATCTTTTTTCTTAACTGTTGGAATACTTCTTTAAATGAATTTTACCTTGAGTAAACCTGATATATTTATGCATGAAGATTTACTTTTCATTTGTTTTATAGTGGTATGACAAATGAAACCATTAGGGCTGAAATAGACTTAATGGTTTTTTCTTTGTATAGATTGAAAAGGTGAGATTTTTACCCACACAAAAATCACTTTTTCTGTATTGGCGGTAGTTCGCTAGCAAATCCGTAGGCGAGTATCTTTTTGTCGCTACATTGGTAATGGCGATATTTTTTAAAAAATATTTTGAAAAGGTATATCACTTATGTCACTATAGATTTTGTAGTGATGAAGGTGATGTACTTTCAAATTTCAATACCATATTTTTTCAAATCTATGCTTCCGTCAGAATTAAAAACAATACCTTCTTTTTCAAGCAGTTCCCTTTGAACGTTACAACCACCAAATGCAAAGGTTTCAGCAACCTGTCCATTATGATTCACTACACGATGACATGGGATAATACCAGGCTCAGGATTTTTATGCAAAGCGTATCCTACGACTCTTGCCCAGCGAGAGTTTCCGGCAAGAAGTGCAACCTGTCCGTATGTTGCTACTTTACCTTTAGGAATATTTTTTACAACCATATATATTTTTTCGTATGTTGTCATATTTTTATCTGATAAAATGCGTAAAAGCTCTTGTTTCTTTTTCCGGAAGTCCGAACTGTTCTTTGCCAAGTGCAATACTCTTCATAAGAAAAGCCATATTTTTGGCAAGTACACGCATTGTCTGCTTTCCTTCTTCATCAAGTTCAGCCTGTCCCGGTTCTCTACCGTGAATACTGTTCCAGTACTGGCTTGAAGCAATCGGCATATTTGAAATGGTGAAGAATTTATTAAGTTCGTCAAATGTTGATGAACATCCACCTCGTCTTGCACAGACAACACTTGCTCCAACCTTCATTGTCTTATCGAAATGTGTACTGTAAAACAATCTGTCAAGCAGTGCTATAAGAGTTGCATTTGCAGAAGCGTAGTAGACCGGACTTGCGATTACAAGGCCATCAGTTTCTTCAAATTTTGGTGCAAGTTCATTTACAATATCATTGAAAACACACTTGCCGTTTTCAAAGCATTTGCCACAAGCGATACAACCTCTGATGTTCTGATTTCCTACCTGTACTGTTTCTGTTTCAATATCTGAAGCCTTGAATACAGCTTCCATTTCTCTGATTGCAACTGATGTATTTCCATTTAGTCTTGGACTGCCGTTGATAATCAATACTTTCATGTTAACTCCTTAAAATATTCATTTTAGTATATTATATCACACATGAATATTAAAAACAATATTTGATGAGAATAATCGTATGTCATTTATATAGTGTGTTATAAAATTTTCGAC
>SVNU01000075.1 GCA_015066715.1 Ruminococcus sp.
TTTTATATCTATTCGGCGTTTGAATCTCATATTTTCATACGTCAGCTTTGCTATACCCTTTTACTGCTACTTAACCTTTTTCAATTTTGGCTATTTTGTCTATTGATTTTTATTAGCAGGTTTCAAAAATTTATCTGTTTTAAACCATAATTTGAAATTATCTCAAGCATTTAAGAAAATTTCAAATCACGCTTATAATTATATACGGGCGGACAGGGATGTCCGCCCATACATTGATTAAAAAACGAAATTACTTATTGTTTCTCTTTTCGTCAAGCTTTGCCTTAACCTTGATCGGGAGACCAAAGAGGTTGATAAAGCCTGCACTGTCAGCCTGGTCGTAAACTTCGTCAGCATCAAATGTTGCAACTTCTTCATCATAAAGTGTGTATGGTGAAGTAACGCCTGCATTGATGATGTTGCCCTTGTAGAGTTTAAGCTTTACATCACCTGTAACAGTCTTCTGAGTTTCTGTTACAAATGCGCTGAGAGCTTCACGGAGCGGAGTATACCACTGACCGTTGTAAACGATGTCAGCAAACTTGATGCCGATGTACTGCTTCATTCTTGCAGTTTCCTTGTCGATAGTGATTGTTTCGAGAACTTCGTGAGCATGGTAAAGAATAGCACCGCCCGGAGTTTCGTATACGCCTCTTGACTTCATACCAACAAGACGGTTTTCAACGAGGTCTGCAAGACCGATACCATTTTCACCGCCGAGCTTGTTGAGAGTTTCAACGAGTTCAACAGCACCCATTTCCTTGCCGTCAATAGCAGTAGGGATTCCCTTTTCAAAGTGGATTGTTACGTATGTAGGCTTGTCAGGTGCCTGAAGCGGAGATACTCCCATTTCAAGGAAGCCTTCCTTTTCATACTGTGGTTCATTTGCAGGGTCTTCAAGGTCAAGACCTTCGTGTGAAAGATGCCAGATATTCTTATCCTTTGAGTAATTTGTTTCACGATTGATTTTCAGCGGAATATTGTGCGCTTCTGCATATGCGATTTCTTCGTCTCTTGACTTGAGATCCCATACTCTCCAAGGGGCGATGATTGGCATGTCAGGAGCAAATGCCTTGATAGCAAGCTCAAAACGAACCTGGTCATTACCCTTACCTGTACAGCCGTGGCAGATAGCGTCTGCGCCTTCAGCCTTGGCAATTTCAGCAATTCTCTTTGCAATGATAGGACGTGCAAAAGAAGTACCGAGCATGTATCTGTTTTCGTAGATTGCTCCTGCCTGAACTGTCGGGAATACGTAATCTGTAATAAATTCTTCTGTGAGATGTTCTATGTAGCACTTTGAAGCGCCTGTAGCCTTAGCCTTTTCTTCGAGACCTTCAAGCTCATCAGCCTGTCCTACGTCACCTGAAACTGCGATTACTTCACAGTTATTGTAGTTTTCCTTGAGCCACTGGATAATGATTGAAGTATCAAGACCGCCGGAATAAGCGAGTACAACTTTTTTTATTTCTTTGTTTGTTGTTAAATTGTTCATTGTAAAAACCTCCGTTTATATTCGTTACTTATTATTATACTCTTTTATACGCAAATGTCAAGTGCTTTTATGCATAAATATTCATAATTTTCGTAAAATATACATATTTTATGCATAAACGTTGTATATATGCAATAATAAAAAAATTATACCCTGCCAAAATGACAGGGTAAATTCTGTTAATAAGCTTTATTCACCTTATGAATTGCATTTACAGTGTATCCAAGACCTATAATAATTTGTCTTATCAGAATCTCATCAGTTTCACAAACCGAATATATTTCAGCCTTGCCGTCCTTATGGCTTACAATAGCGTGAATACCGTCTTGCTTATTGAATTTGTTTTCGATTCTTGTACTGCAGTTTTTACAGGTCATGCCTGAAATTTCAGCAATATATTTATAATTGTACTCTGACAAATCGACCGACTTTGCTTTAATTTTCTTTTCGCTGTCTCCGCCGGCACCACAGCAGCCGTGGGCAAGCTTTTTCACATAGCTTATTACAGCAATTATGCATATTACTATAATAATTCCGATAATAACAGCTGTTGCCATTTTTTCACTTCCTGAGAATATATTCAACCATCAGATTTATGGTTTTTTCGGAAATATGAGAGACAATTCCGGTGGCATCCTTATCTGCCGATTGCGAATCTGTTCCCACATCCTTTTCAAGAAAATCCCTTATTACAATACAGTTTGTGTATATTGCATTTGCCGCCTTTATACCGCTTTCGGTAAGCTCAATCTGTCCATAATGCTCCTTCTGAATATATCCGTTTTCACAGAGCTTTGCAACCATAGCCGCAGTACTTGCCTTGCTTACACCGACTGTTTTCGCAACATCTGCTGATTTTACAACATTGCCGCTTTGTGCCAGTTTATATATACCAAACAGATATTTTTTCTGCGAATATGTAAGATCGTTCACTTTTTATCACCACCATGACAGATATCGCCGTTCGGACAGTTTGAACACTTTCCGCCGCACAGAGGCTTTCCTGCTTTTTTATCCTTACGCAGCTGCAAAAAAGCAAGAATAAGGACAGCTGCAACAATGAGTGCAATAATAACAGTAGCCATAATAATCTCCATTCTTAAAAAGCATTCTGCCGATTGCTATAATGCAACCGGCAGAACAGCATTTATTAAACGTTTGTCTTTTCTTTTTTGCTTATCTTAACTGCTTTTTCAAGTCTTGTGCTTTCCTTGTAAGGCTTAACAAGCATATAAACAATACCTGCAATAACGAGGAGTGCAAATATAAGTCCGATTACATTTACTGCACCTGTGAAAAGGAGTCCGAGCTGATAAACAACGAGTGATACAGCATATGCAAAGAGGCACTGGTATAAAATAGCAAATCCTGTCCACTTAGGGTTATTCATTTCACGTCTGATAGCACCAATAGCCGCAAAGCAAGGAGCGCAGAGAAGGTTGAATACGAGGAATGAGTAACCTGCAAGCTTTGTCATGCCCATAAAGTCAAGTACACCGAATACTGCAACAACTTCTTCCTTGGCAACAAGACCCATTACTGTAGCAACGGCAGCTGTCGGATCGCCGAATCCAAGAGGAGCAAACAGCCAGCAGATAGCGTCACCAATCATGCCAAGAACGCTGTCTGACATTTCAAGCTCTGTGCTGAAGCCGAATCCGCCATCAGGAAGGTTGCCGAAGCATGAACCTGCCCAGATAACAACAGTTGAAAGGAGGATGATTGTGCCGGCTTTCTTGATGAATGACCAGCCTCTTTCCCACATTGAACGTAAAATATTTCCGACTGTCGGGAGATGATATGCAGGAAGTTCCATTACGAATGGTGCAGGGTCACCTGCGAACATTTTTGTCTTCTTGAGCATGATACCTGAAATAACAATTGCAGCACAGCCTACAAAGAACGCACTTGGTGCAACCCACCATGCATTACCAAAGAGTGAACCGGCAATAAGGGCAACGATAGGCATTTTAGCGCCGCATGGGATAAATGTAGTTGTCATAATTGTCATACGTCTGTCACGTTCGTTTTCAATTGTACGGCTTGCCATTACGCCCGGAACACCGCAGCCTACACCGATAAGCATAGGGATGAAGGATTTACCGGAAAGACCGAATTTTCTGAAGATTCTGTCCATAACAAATGCAATTCTTGCCATATAACCGCATGATTCAAGGAATGCAAGGAGAATGAACAGTACAAGCATCTGCGGAACAAATCCGAGAACAGCACCGACACCGGCAACTATACCGTCAAGAATAAGGGATTTAAGCCAACCATCGCAGTTAACTGCATCAAGTCCGCTTTCAACGACTACAGGTACACCCGGCACCCATACGCCGTAATCCTCAGCGGCAGGAGCGCCTTCCATAGGTTCGTCAACTATAGCGCCCATGTCAAAGCCGGCTTCTGCAAGACTGTCACCATAGGAGCCGTAAGCTTCTTCAAATCCGCCGAAATCAGCTTCTTCGACAGTACCCAGAATATCTTCAGCACCGACAACTCCGGCATCAACCGCAGATTGTGCCATAGCGAGAAGCTCATCTGTAAATACATTTTCCGAAGCGTATGCATCCACAGCATCCGCATGGTCGGACACACCAATGTTAAAGAGGTGGAAACCATCGCCGAAAAGTCCGTCGTTAGTCCAGTCAGTAACCCATGTTCCGACTGTTGTAACGGAAATGAAGTATACAATAGTCATAATTGCCGCAAAAATCGGAAGGGCAAGAATACGGTTTGTTACAATTTTGTCGATTTTATCCGATGTTGTAAGACCGCCCTTGTTTTTCTTTTTGAGACAACCCTTGATTACAGAACCGATATATATGTATCTTTCATTTGTAATGATACTTTCTGCGTCATCATCCATTTCGGTTTCAGCGGCAACAATGTCGTTTTCGATATGCTCTGCCTTATCCTGCGGAAGCGCAAGCATTTCAAGAACCTTTTCATCTCTTTCAAAAATCTTGATTGCGTACCATCTCTGCTGTTCTTCCGGAATATTATGAAGTACAGCTTCTTCAATGTGGGCAATAGCGTGTTCGACACAGCCGCAGAATTTGTGATTCGGAACACATGGTTCGCTCTGCTTTGCTGATTCAATTGCCGCTTCGGCTGCTTCTTTAATGCCTTCGTTTTTGAGAGCGGAAATTTCCACTACCTTACAGCCAAGCTCCTTTGAAAGCTGTGTGACATTGATTTTATCACCGTTTTTGCGGACAACATCCATCATATTCACAGCACAAACAACAGGGATGCCAAGCTCTATGAGCTGAGTTGTAAGATAAAGGTTTCTCTCGAGATTTGTACCGTCGATAATGTTCAGGATTGCGTCAGGACGCTCGCCGATGAGATAGTTTCTTGCAACCACTTCTTCAAGTGTGTAAGGCGAAAGCGAATAAATACCAGGAAGGTCTGTAATTACAACATCCTTATGACCTTTAAGCTTACCTTCCTTTTTTTCAACCGTTACTCCCGGCCAGTTTCCGACAAACTGATTTGAACCTGTGAGGGCATTGAACAGGGTTGTTTTACCGCAGTTCGGATTACCCGCAAGTGCAATTTTTATTTCCATAGATATAATCCTTTCTGAAAGTTAGTTTAGACTAACTTGTGTTTAAATTTAATTTAACAGTTTATTAAACCTCAATCATTTCTGCGTCAGCCTTACGCAGTGAAAGCTCGTAGCCTCTTACTGTTACTTCAATCGGGTCACCTAAAGGTGCAACCTTACGAATATAAATCTCGACACCCTTGGTGATACCCATATCCATAATTCTGCGCTTTACAGCACCTTCGCCGTTCAGCTTTTTGACCTTTACGGTCTGACCAATATTAGCGTCTTTCAATGTTGCCATATATCTTATCCTCCTTAATTTATACCATAATTCTGCATGCCATTTCCTTTGAAACAGCAACTCTTGCTTCCTTGACATTAACAATTACATTTCCATCTATTTCGCTGATAATTGTAACTGCTCCTCCGACAACAAATCCGAGATTTTCAAGGAATTTCTTTGTTTCGGGATTTCCACCCACTTTTTTTATTATGTTTTCTTCGCCGGTGTTTGCAAGTGTAAGCGGCATCATATTTTTCCATCCCTTCACAATATAGTTAGGAATACCTAACTTTATCCTGTATAATGGTTAGATTAAGCTAACCATTAGTTATTATACTATTAGTGGTAACATTTGTCAAGCATTTGAAAAGTGAAAAATAAATTTTGTAACAATGCACAGATAATTCGGTTAGCTATAGACAACTGATACAAAATTGCACAAATTATCCCGAGCTTTTATTTCTCGGGATAATTAATTTATTCAGAAAGCTTTTTGCCAAAATCCCTGCAAGTGTTTAAGTCATCATCTGAAGGGGTTTCATTAATTATGAGACCTTCGCCGTTTACAATTACAGCTCCAGCTGCTGTACAGCGGTCAACCCAGAGACGCATCCATTCGCCGTCTCCCCAGCCGTATGAGCCGAAAAGACCAATTGTTTTTCCGTTTAATTCACTTTCAATGCTATCGAAAAATGGTGCAAATTCACCTTCTTCAAGTTCTTCCGCACCCATTGAAGGACAACCGAAAGCGATTCTGTCATATTCATTGATACTTCCGCTGAATTCCGATACACTGAAAAGCTCTGCTCCTGCTCCTTCTGCAATTGCCTTTGCCATTGCTTCGGTATTGCCAGTACCGCTCCAATAAATTACTGCTGTTTTCATAATAAAACCTCCGATATAAATTTTGTGGAAATACCGGCTTAAAACCGGTTTGTATCAAAACGGTTAGCGGTAGCTAACCTACAGAAAGTATATCATAGTATGCAATGGTTCGTCAAGCATAACATTCGGGGAGTTTAAAAAATAATACCCTCCCGATATTGTACTATCGGGAGGGGTAATTTTGTTTTATACTACCTTTTCAAAGGTCAAATTCTATCAAAATGCATTGTGACTGTACTTTTGATCGAATCCTAATTGATCTTATTTGTCAGCGATTGCAGCCTGAGCAGCAGCGAGTCTTGCGATTGGCACACGGAATGGTGAGCAAGAAACGTATGAAAGACCAATCTTGTGGCAGAATTCTACTGATGAAGGGTCGCCGCCGTGTTCACCACAGATACCGAGGTGCATTTCAGGACGAACTTCCTTACCCATCTTAACTGCCATTTCCATAAGCTTACCAACACCTGTCTGGTCGAGCTTAGCAAATGGATCGTTTTCGAAGATCTTAGCGTCATAGTAAGCATCGAGGAACTTACCGGCATCGTCTCTTGAGAAGCCGTATGTCATCTGTGTAAGGTCATTTGTACCGAAGCAGAAGAATTCAGCTTCCTTAGCAATTTCGTCAGCTGTAAGAGCTGCTCTTGGGATTTCAATCATTGTACCAACTTCATACTTGAGGTCAGCATTGAGTTCAGCGATAACAGCATTAGCTGTTTCAACTACAACCTTCTTTACATATTTAAGTTCCTTGATTTCGCCAACGAGTGGGATCATGATTTCAGGAACGATTGTCCAGTCTGGGTGGTTCTTCTTAACATTGATAGCAGCCTTGATAACAGCCTTTGTCTGCATAGCAGCGATTTCAGGATATGTTACAGCAAGACGGCATCCTCTGTGACCCATCATTGGGTTGAATTCGTGGAGTGAATCAATAAGAGCCTTGATGTCTTCTACTGACTTGCCCTGTGCATCTGCAAGAGCCTTGATGTCAGCTTCTTCAGTAGGAACGAATTCGTGAAGCGGTGGGTCTAAGAATCTGATTGTTACAGGGCAGCCTTCAAGAGCTTCGTAGAGAGCTTCAAAGTCAGCCTGCTGCATTGGTTCAATCTTAGCAAGTGCAGCTTCTCTTTCTTCAACTGTATCAGCACAGATCATTTCACGGAATGCACCAATTCTGTCTGGTTCAAAGAACATGTGCTCTGTACGGCAAAGACCGATACCTTCAGCACCGAGTTCTCTTGCCTTCTTAGCGTCTGTTGGGTTGTCAGCATTTGTTCTAACCTTGAGAACTCTGTACTTGTCAGCCCAATCCATGATTCTGCCGAATTCACCGGCGATTGTAGCGTCTACTGTTGGGATGATACCATCGTAGATGTTACCTGTTGAACCGTCGATTGAAATAGGATCGCCTTCTGTAAATGTCTTGCCAGCGAGTTCAAACTTCTTGCTTGCTTCATCCATCTTGATGTCGCCACAGCCTGATACACAGCATGTACCCATACCACGAGCTACAACGGCAGCGTGTGATGTCATACCACCACGAACTGTGAGGATACCCTGAGCAGACTTCATACCTGTAATATCTTCAGGTGATGTTTCAAGACGAACGAGAACAACCTTTTCGCCTCTTTCAGCCCATTCAACTGCATCTTCAGCTGTGAATACGATCTTACCGCAGGCAGCACCAGGTGAAGCGCCGAGGCCCTTACCGATTGGTGTTGCAGACTTGAGAGCAGCAGCATCGAACTGTGGGTGGAGAAGTGTATCAAGGTTTCTTGGGTCGATCATTGCAACAGCTTCTTCTTCTGATCTCATACCTTCGTCAACGAGGTCGCAAGCGATCTTGAGAGCAGCCTGAGCAGTTCTCTTACCATTTCTTGTCTGGAGCATGTAAAGCTTACCGTGTTCAACAGTAAATTCCATGTCCTGCATATCTCTGTAGTGGTTTTCGAGTGTTTCGCAAACCTTTGTAAATTCAGCAAATGCTTCTGGGAACTTTTCTTCCATCTGAGCGATAGGCATTGGTGTACGAACACCGGCAACTACGTCTTCGCCCTGTGCGTTAGTTAAGAATTCACCCATGAGCTTCTTTTCACCTGTAGCAGGGTCACGTGTAAATGCAACACCAGTACCGCAGTCATCACCCATGTTACCGAAAGCCATAGCCTGAACGTTAACAGCTGTACCCCATGAATATGGAATATCGTTATCTCTTCTGTAAACGTTAGCTCTTGGGTTGTCCCATGAACGGAATACAGCCTGTACAGCACCCATGAGCTGTTCAACAGCGTCTGTTGGGAAGTCTGCACCAATCTTGCTCTTGTATTCAGCCTTGAACTGACCAGCGAGTTCCTTGAGGTCTTCAGCTGTAAGGTCAACGTCCTGAGTTACGCCCTTCTTAGCCTTCATTTCGTCGATAAGTTCTTCAAAGTACTTCTTACCAACTTCCATAACTACATCTGAGTACATCTGGATAAATCTTCTGTAGCAGTCCCATGCCCATCTTGGATTGCCTGAGCTTTCAGCCATCTTTTCAACAACTTCTTCGTTGAGACCGAGATTTAAGATTGTATCCATCATACCAGGCATTGAAGCTCTTGCGCCTGAACGTACAGAAACGAGAAGTGGGTTTTCGAGGTCACCGAACTTTTTGCCAGTAACTTCTTCCATCTTTGTGATATATTCCTTGATTTCGGCTACGATACCGTCATTGATCTTACGGCCATCTTCGTAGTACTGTGTACAAGCCTCTGTTGAAATTGTGAAACCCTGTGGTACAGGAATACCCATACCTGTCATTTCAGCGAGGTTAGCACCCTTACCGCCGAGTGTTTCTCTCATGCTAGCATTACCTTCTGAGAAAAGGTAGCAATATTTTTTTGCCATTGGAATTTACCTCCAGTTAAATTAGAATCTCAGACTCAAAAACGACAAAATATGCATCGTTCAGTCTGGTTACATCTATTATAACATATATTTTTAAAAATTTCCATAGCTTTTTGAAAAAAACTTATTATATTATTTTTAGCAATATTCACAAAAAAATTCGTTTTATATATTTTTTTCAAAAATCACTTGAAAAATTTTTAAAAAACTGTCATAATATAAAATAGTACTTATTTTATATTATCTCTTTTATATATAATAAGTTAAAAAAATAATCCGATTTATGGAGGAAAACAAAATGAATAATGCTGTAATACTTGCAGGCGGTCAGGGAAAAAGAATGAAGTCAGATATCCCGAAGCCGATGTTTAAGGTGCTTGGTGAGCCTATGCTTGAATGGGTTATAAAGGCTTGTGAAAGCGCAGACCTTTCAAGCCTCTGCATTGTAAAAGGCTTTATGGCTGAATATATTGATGAGTATTTAAATGGAAGATACGAAACAGTTCTGCAGAGCGAAAGACTCGGCACAGGCCATGCCGTTATGCAGGCCCGTGAATTCATGGAAAAGAACAGCGGCGGAAATACGCTTGTTCTTTGCGGTGACGCTCCGTTTATTGACAGTGATACCATTAAGAAATCACTGGAAATGCATATAAATGAAGATAATTCAATCACAGTTATTACTGCTCAGATTGAACACCCCCATGGCTACGGCAGAATTGTCAGAAACAAGGATACAAACCGTCTTAATTCAATTGTAGAGGAAAAGGACGCAACAGAAGCACAGCGTGAAATAAAGGAAGTAAATTCGGGAGCTTACTGGTTTAAGACAGCCGACCTTCTGGAATATCTGGGCGAACTTACACAGAATAATTCACAGCATGAATACTACCTTACAGATTCTGTATTTATTGCAATAAACAAGGGCAGAAATGTAAACGCATATATTTCTGAAAATGAAAATGTCGTACTCGGTGCAAACGACCGTAAGGGGCTTCTGGAACTCAATACTGTTGCAAGAATGGCGGTTATTGAAAAGCATCTTGAAAACGGTGTTGAATTTACATGCACTGACGGAGTTGTAATAGGCAGAGATGTCAAAATTGAAGCTGGAACAGAAATTCTTGCAGGAACTCAGCTTCTCGGAAACACTGTAATCGGCAAGGACTGTGTTATAGGGCCTAACTGCATTATTGATGACTGCGTTATTGAGGACGGCGTACAGCTTAATACTGTTCAGGCGTACAAGTCACAGATTGATGCAGGGGTTAAAATCGGGCCATGGGTTCATATCCGTCCGGGAAGTCACATAAAAAGCGGTGTTAAAATCGGCGACTTTGTTGAAATCAAGAATTCAACAATCGGTGAGGGTACAGCCGTTGCACATCTTACTTATGTGGGCGACAGTGATGTCGGAAAGAAGGTTAATTTCGGCTGCGGTACAGTAACCGTAAACTACGACGGTATTGTAAAGAGCCGCTGCGAAATCGGAGACAACTGCTTTATCGGCTGTAATACAAACCTTATTGCTCCTGTAAAGCTTGGCAAGGCTGTTTACACTGCCGCAGGCACAACCATTACAAAGGATGTTCCTGACTACGCACTTGCAATCGACAGAGGAACAGTTCAGATAAAAGAGGGCTACAGCCTGAGAAAACTCAAAAAAAGACTGGAAAAAGCGTGATAAACAAATGAGTATATTTGATAAATTCAAGGAAATTGCAAAGGCTTCTGAAGCAGTTTCCGGAAAACCGATAGAATATCTTATAGTAGGACTTGGCAATCCGGGACTTCAGTATGAAAAGACAAGGCACAATGCAGGCTTTATGGTTATGGACGCACTTGCGCAGAAGCTCGGTTTTTCCATAAGCAAATACAAATTCAAGGCAAAGCTTGCAGAGGCTGAAATTTCAGGCAGACGCTGCCTTGTGATGAAGCCTGAAACCTACATGAACAACAGCGGTCAGGCAGTTGCGGAAGCAATGAATTTCTATAAGCTTGATATTGATCATGTCATTATAGTGTATGACGACATTTCCCTTGAACCGGGTTTAATCCGCATCAGGCGAAAGGGCAGTGACGGCGGACATAATGGTATAAAGAGTATCATTGCGCTGACAGGTGAAGATAAGTTCCCGAGAATCAAAATGGGCGTTGGCAAAAAGCCGCATCCGAAATTTGATCTGGCAGACTGGGTACTGAGTAAATTCAAAGAAGATGACCAGAAAAAAGTCGATGATGCCTGTCAGAAAGTCTGCGAAAGTCTTGAACTTATCGTCAAAGGCAATATTGACGAGGCTATGAATAAATTCAATTCATAAAAATATAATACATGCAGGCGGTCTCTGACCGCCTATGCGTGTTTCCGGCGTGACGTGCCAGTGTTTCATCAAATCTTTGATTTGAATTGAAACACAAATACCATTTGAGTACTGGACTCATATTGCGGTTTAATTCACTTATAAATCAAAATAAACTCCGCATATTATATTAAGATTATATATTTATATTTAGCTTTCAAACTTTCTGTTCATTTCTTGCTTGTGCAAGAAACGAACC
>SVNU01000076.1 GCA_015066715.1 Ruminococcus sp.
TGGTCATCATATGACATATTACATAGGGACGAAGACCATTCTTTTCGATATATTTTCTCGCATAGGAACAGCTTGTCTTAATCTCTCCGCCAAGGAGATTTATTTCGTTTATTGCACGTCTGACAAGCTGTGCGGCAAGACCTCTGCCCTGCATACTTTCATCCACAAAGGTATGGTTTATATCGAATACACCCTTTTCAATTTCGGGAAAGGTTATTTCCGCAACCTCCCTACCGTTTTCAAGACAGACTATTTTTTCATTTTTGGTTATAAAATCCATGGTATCAGCTCCTTTTTGTTATTATATCACAGATTCTGATATCTATAATTGATTATACTCCCATTACATAGAAAAATCAAGTGTACCTGTTTTTGCAATCCGCTGTATTCAAAAAGTACCCCACACCGATTTTATCGTATGTCGCTTTTTTACACTCTGAAGTATCAATCGTAATGCCGAGGGGTATGAGGTTATTGTTACCTGCGCTGCCTCCATTCCCGTATATGTAGCATTAACCTCTCCGAATCCGACTCATTTCCCTATTGACAAAACAGGGTGGATAATATATAATTAACTTTAGAGTAAATTACTTTCGTTTCAATTCAAGGAGATGATATTATGCGTGAAGTCTTTATCGGAAGAGAAAAAGAGCTTGCGGATTTGAATGAGCTTTATTCACAGAACAAGTTCCAGCTTTTTGTTCTGTATGGTCGCAGACGTGTCGGCAAGACAACTCTGCTCAACGAGTTTTGCAAGGATAAGGATACAATTTTCTATTCTGCTGAACAGAGCAACAATAAGCTCAATCTTGAAAAATTCTCATCACTTGTTTTTAACTTCTACGGCGAAAACAATTTAGAACCGTTTTTATCTTGGACTAACGCATTGTCATATATCAATGAGCGTCAAAAGGATAAAAAGCTGGTGCTTGCGATTGACGAATTTCCCTACCTCGTAAAGAAAAACAAGGCTCTGCTTTCAGAACTTCAGCACCTTATCGACCACAAGCTGACGAGCGGAAATCTTTTTATGATACTCTGCGGAAGCTATATGGGTTTTATGGAAAAGGAAATTCTCGGCTCAAAGAGTCCTCTTTTCGGAAGAAGAACTGCACAGCTTCATATGAAACCGTTTAATTATCAGACAAGTTCAAAGTTCCTTGATGGATTTTCTGATACGGAAAAACTTGAACTGTATGGTGCATTCGGCGGTACACCTTTATATTTAAAGCAGATAAATGGGGGGGTGAGCTTTGAAGAAAATATAAAGCGAGCATATCTGAAAGTAACCTCGTATCTCTATGAAGAAGCATTGCTTCTTCTTCGTCAGGAGGTGCAGGAGCCGGGTGTTTACAGTGCAATCATTGAAGCTATTGCAAGCGGATATACAAAGGCAAATGAGATTTCCACAAAAATCGGTGAGGACTCTGCGAAGTGCTTAAAATATATCAAGACTTTATGCGAACTTGGAATACTGCACAAGGAAACACCTTTTGGAGAAAAGGAATCCTCCCGAAAAACAATTTACGGCATTTCTGATTTTATGTTCCGCTTCTGGTATCGCTATGTTTTTGCAAACAGAACACTTATCGAAACAGGCGCACAACAGGCTGTATGGGCAAAGAGAATTGAACCTGATTATAGCAACTATATGGGGCTTGTTTTTGAAAAAGTCTGCACGGACTATCTCAGCGTTAAGAATGCAAAGGGCGAATTGCCGATACTTTTCACCTCTGTCGGAAGATGGTGGGGAACTAATCCTTCTACTCACGGTCAGGAGGAAATTGATTTGGTTGCAAACGACGGGAAGGATTATATTTTTGGAGAATGCAAATGGCGAAATGAAAAGCTCGAACTTTCCGTACTCCGAGAACTGAAAGTAAAAGCTGATATATTCATCAAGAACAGAAACCGCACTTATTATATACTTTTCTCAAAATCGGGATTCACCGAAGCTGTAATAAACGAAGCGAAGTCTGACAGCAGCATTATGCTTGTGGATTTGAATGAGCTTATGAATTTCTGATATAATAACATACTGCCTGGTTGTCAGCGCAAACGACAATCGGGCGGTTATTTTTTTCTGTCAGAGATAAATTACACCTATAATCAGCTTCAATTATGCCGCAGGAAATAAAGAACGATGTAAGAAAACACTCAATTTCTGTAATTTTCAAATAAGCTCACCGCATATTCCGAAAAAGGCGTATCAAGATAAACATAGTTGAATTCACGGAAAACATCCCAACCCTTAACGCGGAATTCAGCAAGTGCGTTGTTGTTTTCGCCTACTGCACGATAGGCGAATGTAATGCAGTTGTTGTTTTCCAGCAGCTTTGTAATAAGTCCGAAATTGCTGATGGTTGTAACTCTTTCAAATTCAGCAAAAGAATGATTACACTCTGTAAGAAGCTGTCCGAGAATATCTCTTGTACCGCTTCCCTCTTCACGAAGAATAAGATTTTCTCTCCATATCTTATCAATCGGAACAGTTTTGTTTGCGAAAGGATGATTTTTTCCGCAGAGTCCCACAAACGGCTCTTTCCTGTAAAGACGGGAACAATATCTGCTTTTGTCAAAATAGCCCTCTATAAGTGCAAAATCGAGCTTTCCTGCCGACAATTCAGATAACAATGTTTCGGTATTTTCCACGTTGACGGAAATACTGTTTTTCGGTTCTGAAAGAAAGGCGGAAATATGCTTGTCGATAACATATTCGCCGATAGTTTTTGTGGCGCCGATTGAAAGGCTTACTCCCTCGCTGTGTTCAAGCTCAGCTTTCAGCTTTTTCTCCTGATACAATACATTTTCAGCATACTTTTGCAGAAGCTCAGCCTCCTTTGTCATAGTCAGTGTTCTGCGGTCGTAGCTGAACAGCTTACAGCCGTACTGCTCCTCAAGAAAGTGAATATGCTGTGTTACGGCGGGTTGCGTCATATTTAAAATTTCCGCTGTCTTACGATAATTCATCACCCTGCACAGTGTTAAAAATGTTTCAATTCTTGTATCAATCATAGTCTTCTCCTTGATAAGTTTATCTTATCTACTGATATTAAATGATAATTTGATTTTATCATATTTCTGTGGTAAAATCAATATATAAGGAAAAATCAAGGAGATTGTTATGGAAAAGATAAAAAGCGTAGGAAAATTAGTGCCGGGGTTTGCCCTTGCACTTGCAATAGCGGCGGTGGCAAAGCTGATTGAAAGCTTGCTGCCTATTCATTTAATCGGTGCGTCGGTTATCGCACTTTTCATCGGTATGATAATCAACCACTTCTGGAAACCGAACAAAATCTTTTCAGATGGTCTGAAATTCACCTCGAAGAAGATACTGAAATTTGCCATAATACTTCTCGGTGCAAGTCTTAATATCAGTATTGTGCTTGAAGTAGGTAAAATGTCATTGTGCGTTATGGTGTTCACTCTTTTAACCTGCTTTGGTATCGGGCATTTTGTCGGCAAGGCTCTGAAAATAAACTGGAAATTATCTAACCTCATTTCAGCAGGAACGGGTATTTGCGGAGGTTCGGCCATCGCGGCAATCGCTCCTGTTATTGACGCAGACGACAGCGATATAGCCTATGCAATGTCCGCTACATTTCTTTTTGATATGGCAATGATTGTGCTGTTTCCTATTATGGGACAGGCGATGGGGCTTTCGGATATGGCTTATGGTTTATGGGCAGGTACAGCCGTAAACGATACGTCAAGTGTTGTTGCGGCAGGATATGCCTTTTCCGAAGCAGCAGGCGATTTTGCTACAATGGTAAAGCTCACCCGCACACTTTCCATTATCCCCACAGTTATCACCTTTGCTCTTATAAGTGCACATCTTAAACGCAAGGAAGCCGGAGCAAACGGCGAAGCAGTCAAAGCAAAATTCAGCATCACAAAAATTATCCCCTGGTTCATTCTCGGTTTTTTAGCACTTACTGTTATAAACAGCTTCGGCGTTATACCTGCGGCTGTTTCTTCGGGAATGAAGGACGTAAGCAAGTTCCTTATGATTTCTGCACTTGCGGCAATCGGTCTGAACACCAGCTTCAAGGATATGAAGAAATCGGGCTTTGCTCCAATGCTTCACGGTTTCATTATCTCTGCACTCGTAGTTGTAGTTGCAATTGCTGTTGAATACTTTATGGGAATTGTTTAAACACGTTATAAAAGAATAAAAAATACCCGTTAAGGTGCAATTCGTTCAACAGACCTGAATCTGCACCTTATCGGGTATAATTATTTATTCGACACGCAACAGAGAAAAACAATACCGCACCTGTTGTTACAAGTGCGGATTGTTATAGACTGTTAGATAAACCTGTTACTGTTTGTCAAGTATTTTTTTAAAAAAATGCAATAAAAAATGGCATAACAATAAAGCCGGAAAATGCGAAAATTTTTCAGCTTAATGGCACGCATATAAGGAATATGTAATCAACAGTAAAGTTCCATTACTCTAGCGTAATAGATTCGCAGAAATTTATTAAGTCCTGCAATCTTGGCAACACGCTTTGGTTTCCCTTCGTTTTCTTTTTTGATAATGAAATCATAAACCGCTGAATCTTCGGCTGGCTTTACTACTTTAAGGCTATGCATGATTTCATATCCGATTTTTCGAAGTGTAGAAGAACCACGCTTTGAAATATTACGTTTAGTGCCGATGAATTTGCCTGATTCATAAGGTGGAGCATCAATACCTGCAAAGGCTACAAGAGCACTACCATTATGAAAACGTCTGACATCACCGATTTCGGCAATCAAGCGAACAGAAAGAACATTTCCGACGCCTTTCATGTCCTTTACTACAGAATATTCCGGTAAAGCACTTGCAATTTCCTGCATTTGTGATATAATTAGCGATAAGGTGAGTTCGGCATCTCTGACCGACTTCACCGCCTGCAGTACCAGCATTTTGGTTGATGGGGTACTAGATTTAAGGGTTGGGATATTGTTCTTCGAAAGCTGATATATCGCTATCGCTTGACTTTCGTTGTAACGATATCCTTTCTTTTTAATCCATTTCGCATAATCTGAAAGAAATTGCTTTTCGCTCATCTTCTTGATGTTATCGTAATGCCAATACTTTTCTACAAAATCGCAAAGTTTATTATACTATATACACACCCAAAAAAGCAATACCACCCCGGACTTCAAGAGTGTAATATAAGCCTCGCATTTTCTATAACAGCCGTAACTGTCAGGAGAATAAAATTTTTAAAAAATATTAAAAAGGGTCTTCTCAAAATCGGTCAACGGTATTATAATAGCATTGACCGATACAGTCAGGAGGTAAGATATGAACGATAAATTCTTTTCCCTGCCCGAGGAAAAGCAGCTTGCAATCATCAATGCAGGCTATCGGGTGTTCTCACAGAACAGCTATAAGAAAAGCCCTATGAGCGAGATTGCCGCAGAGGCAGGAATAAGCAAATCCCTGCTTTTCCACTATTTTAAAAACAAGCGTGAACTTTATCTTTTCCTTATCAATCACGGCACTAAGAACACATATCAGTACCTCCACGATTTCGGCTGCTTTGAAGAAGAAGACTTCTTTGAAATCATGTACCGAGGGTTTAAAGGCAAAGGTTGAGATGATGAGAAAATATCCCGACCTTACCGCTTTTACAATCAAATGCTACTACGAAACCGACCCTGAGGTTGCTGACGGAATACAGGAAATAATCGGGCGTACCGCTTCCTTTGAGGCTAATGAAAAAATGCTGAAAATTGACCCTGAAAAATTCGTTGAGGGAATTGATATTCACATGATGTACACGGATATGTATCTTGCGTCCGAAGGGTATTTATGGGAAAAGTCACAGCAGGGACATTTTAATGTTGACGAGGTTGAACGGGATTTTGAAAAGATGATAGACTTCTGGAAGAAAATCTATCTCAGGAAGGAATAACGATATGAGCATTATTGAAACAAAAAAGCTGACCAAATTCTACGGAAAAAGCCGTGGCATAACAGACCTTGACCTGTCTGTTTCCGAGGGAGAATTCTTCGGCTTTATCGGACCAAATGGTGCAGGAAAATCCACTACAATAAGAACCCTGCTGGGACTTATCTACCCCACATCAGGCGAGGCAAGAATTTTCGGCAAGGACATTATCCGTGGCAAGACGGAAATTCTTTCTGACATCGGATATATGCCCTCGGAAGCTACTTTTTACAACGGAATGAAGGTAAAGGACATTATTTCTCTTTCTGCAAAAATGCGTAAAAAGGATTGTTCCGCTGAAGCTGACAGACTTTGCGAAAGACTTTCTCTTGACAGAAACAAGCGTGTTGAGGAACTCTCCCTCGGCAACAGAAAAAAGGTGTCCATTGTCTGTGCGTTGCAGCACAACCCGAAGCTTTGTATTCTTGACGAGCCTACAAGCGGACTTGACCCGCTTATGCAGAAGGAATTTTTCGACATACTGAAAGAGCGTAACAGCGGCGGTGCAACGATTTTTCTTTCCTCCCACGTTCTTTCAGAAATACAGAAAAACTGCTCCCGTGCGGCAATAATCAAGGATGGCAGGCTTATCGCCCTTGACAGCGTGGAAAACCTGTCTAAAACAAGTGCAAAGCGTGTTGTGCTCCACGGTGTAAATATTGTTCCTGAAAATATTGCCGCAAAATCGGTTGAACAAAGCGACGACAGCGTTTCCTTCCTCTATAACGGAAACATCAAGGATTTGCTTGGCATTGCAAACAATCTGCCCATTTATGACATGACAATTACCGAGCCTGACCTTGAGGAAATCTTTATGCACTACTATGAGAAAGGCGGCGAAAACTGATGACTATTTACATAAAAGAGCTTAAGCAATCCTTTAAATCACTTTGTATCTGGACAGCTTCAATAGCGTTCATGATGCTGGTGTGCGTGCTGCTTTTTCCTGAAATGAAAAGCGAAATGGACAGCGTAAGCAGCATATTTGCAAATATGGGCGGCTTTACTGCCGCATTCGGAATGGACAAGCTCAGCTTCGGTCAGCTTATGGGCTTTTACGGAATTGAGTGCGGCAACGTGCTTGGAATAGGCGGAGGATTTTTTGCAGCACTTGCAGGAATTTCCGTCCTTGCCAACGAAGAAAAGGAACGCACAGCGGAATTCCTGCTGACACACCCCATAAGCAGAGTTTCAATCATTGCGCAGAAACTTTTGTCTGTGCTGACTCAGGTTGTTGTGCTCAATATTGTTGTGGTTGCTGTAAGCCTTATTTCAGCTGCTGTCATTGACGAGAGCTTTGAAATGAAGGAATTTATTCTCCTGCACGTTGCATATCTTATTATGCAGCTTGAAATCAGCTGTATCTGCTTCGGTATTTCCGCATTCATAAGACGTGGAAGTATCGGCATAGGTCTTGGTCTTGCCCTTGCGTTCTACTTTATGAATCTCGTGTGCAATATGACTGAACAAGCGGAGTTCCTTCGTTATATCACGCCCTACGCTTACGCCGAGGCAAGTAATATAATTTCCGAAGCAAGGCTTGATACGGCGCTGATTGTCATAGGCATAATAATTGCTGTAATCGGTGCGGCGGTCGGATTTGTAAAATACACGAAAAAAGATATTGTTTCATAAAAACTCATCCCGATAATTCCTTTGCGGAGTTATCGGGATTTTGTTCGATTCCATAATATTCAGTATCTTGACTTTGTGTAGCCATCTACGGCTTTTTGCGATAAAACGAAATTCATCAAATTCTTCTAATCGGGAAACTCTGAGTCTTACCATAGTTTAAAATCAAGCACTTATTTTTTAAGCATTGCGACAATCCATTCAAGGTTGGGGGCTTTGAGGGTCTTATCTCTTGCCATATCTTCCATAACGCCCTGAACGGCAGCCCAGAAGCATGCTGAAAGCTGTTTCGGATCACCTTCTCTGAAAGCACCTGCTTTCTGACCTGCCTCTATTATTTTAGCGGAGTTTTCAATCTGATTTACAGAAAGTGCTGTCTGCCGTGCCTCTTCGGGCATACCCGGCCGCCTTGCCTTTATTTTTCGGAACCGATTTAAAGGATTGATAATATAACATAAAAAAAACAGAGCAGTGCCGCTTTATTTTGCGATACTGCTCTGTTTGTTTTCTCATCAGCCGCCGATTGTCATAAACCATTTCAGTTGAAAACTTCTCTATGGCTACCACCCTTTAGCGGGTGTTGTTTTTTGCTGTGGGGGTGGTATAAGTTGATAAATCTTGTTTTATTTATTAAATTTTTCTCCTTCATTCAACACATCTGTATTTTCATACGGATAGCTGCAAAGCACACTGTCAAGATATTTGATTCCGCAAAAATATTTACAAATTGAAGTATCTTTCACCGCACATTTATGCTCTTTTGTATGTTCTTCTTCATTCCACGGACAACCTGCCTGATTCCAGTCAATATTCTCGCTGACTAAATCAATATCCATATTTGCGCCCTTAAGCTCTTTTATTCTTTCATTTTTCATCCTTATTTCCTCCGCAACTCGTCATTTTTAAGACGTAGATTGTTTTTATCATTATACCATACCGCACAGAAAAAGACAACACCTCATCAGAAACACTATACACCGTGTAGCGAATTAAGCCTGTCGCATTATAGCAGCCTTTACACATAAAAATAACCGCCGCACAATCAACAAGTATTTTCACACTTGTCTGTGCGGCGATTAAATATATCGGTTTAATTTTCAAGCTTACTGTTTATAGCTTTTATTTTGTTTTTCCATGTAAAATACTGAATAATCCAGATAACTACAAAGCATACAGCGAAAATCAGAACGTAGCTGATTATACCCGACAGTGAATGCTCCATCCAGTTTGTAACATACGCAATGGGAAACATAATAACTGCGTAAATTCCAAAGCAGATTCCCGACTGTGCAGCTATACTTATATTTTCAAGCTCCCAGATTACCGACGCTGCCGCAAAACCGCTGCCCATAATTCCACACAGAAGAGTCTGAACCGCAGCAGCCAATGCCTCATTTTCTATCTGCGCAATAAACTCATCAGTGCATATTATAAACTCACCATTTCCTGACATAAGAGAAATAAGTACGCTTATAATCTGACCTATGGCAATGCCGATAAAGAAACCGGGTACCGCTCTTTCAATAACTTTCTTTTTCATAATACCACCTCATATACCTAATATTTTTTTGATTTTTGAAACGTATCTCCTTGAAACATAAGTAACGGTTGAATCCTTGAGGGTAACACATATTGTTCCCACAAAGCTCATATCGAATTTCTTTACCCTTTTCAGATTTATTATTTCAGAGTTTGAAATCCTTACAAACTTCTTTGAATCAAGACGTTCTTCCATTTCATATAAACGCTGACGGAGCTGATATTCTCCCTCGTCTGTAACGGCAATTATTTTTCCGTCACAGGAATAAATACGGACTATTTCATCCTGTTCGAGTATTCTGAGTTCGTTATCCCGAAACCCTGAAATAAGCTGCGGGGCATCCTCTGAAAGCCTTTCAACCAATCGGTTTATTTCCTCGCTGACTTTATCGGTAAAAATTATCACCTTCGGGATTTTATATTGGGAATCAATTTTAATTTCAATATCCACAACCTCACCTCCTGTTGTGATTTCATTATACTAATAATTTCCGCCATTTGCAACCGATTTTAAATAAGTGGTCGTTATGGGACAATAAGTGGTATCAAAAAGCAAACCGCCGCACGATTGCAAGGTGCTTTCACACCTTAGTCGTGCGGCATTTTTTCTAAGTAATTTACACCGATTTTTCCGCCCTTCCCCTCAGATTATAAATTTTTCACCTCAAAAATAAGCCTTTTTCAAAACATTACCCGGGGTGTCCGGCTGAATATTCGGTTGCTGTAAAATATTTATTGATTTTATTGTACTTTTCGGTGACGTTTGGGTGTGTAAGGATATATTAAAACGGGTTTAAGGTATGCGGATATGTATAAAAATCGGGATAAATCTGACTCAACCCCACACATAACTTTTAAAAAATCAACAGCAATTTTCAGCTTTATTTTTTTACAGTAAAATGTAAAATTTCCTTAATTGACACCAATTTTCAGTTTCGATTTTCGGAGGATTTTCTTTCAGAAATGCTGTGTGTGACGTTCGCATTTTTCTTGTGTGAGGCTGTTTTTTGATGTCAGAATTGCCGCTTTTGATGTGTATGACGCCAACAGCTTTTTCGATTCCGAAACACCCGAATTTGATGTATGTGACATCAATATTTTTTATTTTTGATGTCATTATCACCATTTTCTCATTCTATAACATCAGATTTATTTTTTTACAAGCCTTCAGAATACCCTTTTTCAGTTTTTGATGCTATTGACATCGTTTATTGAACGTGAAAACCAAAGCCTGTATATAAATATCGGAATAATGATGCCTCTGACATCAATTATCATTTTTTACTTGTTTTTCTGCGGTTCCCGACCTTGATTTATATGGCTTTTTGACGACGCACAAGGGTTATATATTTATAAGAGAATTATCCAGTGTTTATTTTGCCTTATTTTCAAACAATAAAACCGCCTGTTTTTCCTTCAACAGCGGTGTATCAGATATAGATTTTTGCCTTAAAATATTTAGAAAAAGCATCAGAAAAGACTGATTTTTCATATATTTTTCTTACTTTTTTATTTCTGAAAATTGGTGTAAATTATTTAAAAGCCAAGCACTTACTTAAATGAAAATATCCCTTATTTTATATATCATTTTTACGCTTTGTGGCTGTTTAGTGCCTTTAAAATACAGTTTATGTACCGTTTACAGCTATTAAGCTTCAATTTTTTTAATTTTTATTTTTTTGTTTTCTGATGACTTCTCTAAAGAAGACAGCAATCATAAAAAATTGAACTGAAAAAATGAAAAATCGGTGTCGGTTAAAATACGTTGCGGTTGCTGTAAAATTTTCATTATGTTTATTTTTACAGGTGACAGATTAAAACAAATGCCTTCTCATTTTAAAGGCGGTAGCCGTAAAGAAGTAAATCCTGAGAAGAATCAAATGAAGTGAACCCAAAAGTTTAGACAAAAATAAATATTAAATTGATTGCGAATGAGTTCGGTATTGTACCGGGCTCATTCCTTTTAGTTTAGTAGAAATTCTATCATTATTGTAATAATAGATATAAT
>SVNU01000077.1 GCA_015066715.1 Ruminococcus sp.
TTGCGGTAAGCGGGCGATAGGGAGGGTCGATGTAGACAAAGGTGTTCTCATCGATAAAATCGGCACATTTACTGTAATCTCCGCACTTTATCTGAACATTCTTAAGAAGTCCGCTGATAAGTCTGAGATTTTCAGCATCGCAGATAGGCGGTTTTTTATATGAACCTATGGGGACATTGAAAAGCCCTTTGCGATTTACACGATATAAGCCGTTGAAACAAGTCTTGTTAAGGAATATGAACAATGCCGCTTTTTCAAGATTAATCTGCTCGTCGCCGTTTACCTTTAGGTCATTGAATCGTTCACGCTTGGCAAGATACATAACCTTACGGTCATCGTCATTCTTTGACCAAAAGCTATCCTGTATTTCAGAAAGCATTTCAATAAGCTCGTCAACGTTATTCTTAATCTGTATGTATGTATTTACAAGCTCAGCATTTATATCATTAATCAACACTTCCATTGGCTTACAGTTTGCAAGCACATCAAGAAGAACTGCTCCACCACCAACGAACGGCTCACAGTATTTATCTATCTTTTCGGGATAATTTGCCCGAATGTCATTAAGGAGCTGGCTTTTTCCGCCTGCCCATTTAATAAATGGCTTTACTGTTTCAAACATATAATATCTCCTTATAATTTATCGAATATAAGGACATTTGTCCTTGGACTTTGTGGATTTTGTGGATTTCCTTACTCTGTACCTGAAAATAAGCAAGGGTAATCCAGACCTGTAACGCTCTTCAGATAAACAAGATCTGAGAAATTAAATCCATAATTCAAAGAAGTATCTCTGTTTTCTTCACCGGTAAGAATAAAATTCAGCTTATTCTGGTCAATACCTGTAAATATAGACAACTTTTCAGTTCCATATCCCCTTTCAGCAAGTCGATATATAACAACTCTTGAAAGCTGAATCTGTATAGCCTTGTCAATATCGTTATCTGCACATCCATCCATAATATCCAGAATTATGAATAAAATACTATTATCAGAATCGAAAGGAGTTTCTTTTGGCTCAAATTTTATATTCTGTTCATTAACAAGCCACCATATAGGACAGCCCACATATTTTGCAATGGCAAGCTTTTGTTCATCAGATGTTTCCACAACAGTTCTAAGACTGTTAAATCTCTGCGGTATTGAATTAAGCTTTTTGAAAACAGATTTCTTACTGCTCAGTCTTACAGATGCGTTTTCGTCAAAATCAAGGAGAGAATCTATTGATACATTAAAATAGTCGGCAATTTTCTTTAATATTTCTCCATTAGGAATCGTACCCTTTTTCCAGTTATTAGCTGAGCCGGATGAAATTTCAAGTTCTTTAAGAACAGTATGAGGTTTAACTCCTTTAACTTCTGATAAGTATTGAAACTTTTCCCAAAACATACACAAATATACTCCTTGCTTTTTGTAACTTACAACAAACTTTGCGTTTTAACGCAATTATTCCAAATCGATTTCTTGACAATTGCATTATTATGCAATATAATAACACTTAGAGAAAGTTAAGTGCGATTTTAGATATAATAATGACCATTATTAATCTTATTATATCATGTTTATGTCTAAAACGCAATGCTTCTCTCTGAATTCCATTTACCGAAAGGAGAAAAAATGGGAGAGAAAGATAGAATCCCAAACCTTCCCCCTGAGTTCAATCCAATAATTTCACTTCGTGAAGATACGCCTAAAACGAATTTTCCTGATGAAGCATTGCCACCTATTCTTCGGGAAATGACAATAGGTATTGCTGAAACAACAGGAACAGATACAGCAATGGCTGCAACATTGATTCTTTCAGCTATCGGATACTGTTTCACAGGTGTATACAGAATGCAAGGAAAAAAAGATCATTCAGAAGCTCCTGTGATTTACAGTTTTACTGTTGCCGACCCGTCTGAGCGTAAATCACCTGTTGTAAAATTCATTAAAAAGCCGTTTGTTGATTTTGAAATGAAATATAATCAAGAACACGCAGAGGAATTTCATAAGATTGAAGCTATGAAAAATAAACTCATTCTTGAAGCAGACAAGCTTGAAAAAGAGGGCAGTGATAACGTCGATTACATCGCAAAGCTTAGGACAGAAGCTGAACAAATAGGAGATGTCGGTAAAAGGCGAATCGCAGTTGATGATATTACACCTGAATCCCTTGTTCAGCTTATGGGAAGAAACAAGACTCTGCTTATGATTTCGGATGAAGCCGGGATGCTCGGAAACTTTGCAGGCAGATATTCAAACAGTATGCCTAACTTGGATATGATTTTGAAAGCATGGAGCGGTGAAAGTTTCTTTTGTGACAGAGCCACAAAGGAATCAATCCAGATTTCAAATCCGTACTTATCAATCAGTCTTACAGGGCAACCATATTTATGGGAAAGCATGGTTGTAAATCCTGTGTTCAGAAACAGTGGACTTCTCGCACGTTTTTTATACTGTTTTCCAAAAAGTAAAGTCGGTACAAGACGATATGATTCAAAAGCAATTAAACCGACTATCATTGATAGTTACAACAGACTTATTGAAATTCTTCTTACAAGAAAATTCAATACACAATCTTCAAAAGAAAAATTTCTGCAATTCGACACAGCAGCACAACAGAATTTCACCGATTACTACAATACTTACATTGAGAAAATCCAGCTCACAGAATTTGTGAACTGCAAAGACTGGGGCGGGAAATATCATGGTCAGATACTCCGTTTATGTTGCATCATTCATTGCGTAAAATGTATCATTGACAATAAAAATCCCGAGGAAGTTCTCGTCAATGTAGATACACTTTGCATGGCAATCAGTATTGCCGATTATTATAAAAATCAGGCAATATATGCGTTCAATATTGGTGGCGTGGATAATGAAATTCTGAAAGCTGAAAAAGCTCTTGAAATTATCAAAGCAAAGAAATTTAAAGAAGGTTTTCAATCAACATTGTTAAAGTCATGTCGTTATAAAATTTTTGGTGAACCCGAAAACTTTTACAATCTGTTGAAATTGCTTGAAGAATACGGTTATGTTGCCCTTGACGAAAGAATCGCAGGCAACAATAAACCTGCCGTTTACGTTTATGTCAATCCAAAAGTTTTTGAGTAAACGGCTTTCAGCGAAGCTGATTTCACGCTGACGATAGTCAGCATATTGCCCTCGGCAGAGCGCCTGTATATATGATAGAACTTATAAAGGTCTGTCATATATACTATGGCGTTACAATAGGCATAACGCCTGTTGTAATATCGGTGCCTCGCACCGATGATTTCAGCGATTGTGTCAAATCGTTCTGAAATCCGTTACCGCAATCTATGATTGTTCGGTAATTCTAGTTTTGGGAAAGGAGGCGTGGAGGGGTAAACCTTTTTAAAAAAGGGATTCCCGCCACATACAGATGAAAGAAAAACGCATTTCATTTTGTCAGGGGAAAGGTTCACTAACACACAATAACAGAGACTTCATTGCAGAGAATGTTGACCGTTCCAGAATAAAAGATAACTGCACGTTCATTCGCAAGGATTTAAGCTGTGTATATGAGCATTTGTTTGCAGAATCAACTGAACGTTACAACGCAAAGCAGAAACGCAATGACAGAAAAATTCAATGCTCGTATTACGAATATCTGTTTCATCAGAAACCATCAAATTCAGTTGCAACAGCAGCCGACAAACGTAAAAGTTTTTATGAAGATGTAGTACAGATTGGAAAAAAGGAAGATTCAGGAGTTGATACGGAAGATGCACTTATTGTTGCCGAATGCCTGAAAGAATACATGGCAGGCTATCAAGAACGCAACCCAAACTTTGTGGTTTTCAACGCAGTTCTGCACATGGACGAAGCAACACCTCATCTACATATTGATTATGTCCCCGTGGACATTACAAGCGTGGACAAGATACACAAAACGGCATTGCACAGGCCTTAAAAGAAATGGGCTTTGGTGATGGCAAGGGAGCAATTGCACGCTGGAGAGCTTCAGAAGTCGAAATTTTGAACCAAATATGCCTTAAACATGGCATCAGATCTTTAGAACCTGAAAAGTCAAGAGGTTCAATGTCAGTAAAAGAATACAAAGAAGCAAGACAAGAAGCCGAAAAACTTGAGGCGGAAAATGCTCAGCTTAAAGACGAAAATGAAAATATATCTCAGGAACTTGCTGAAACAAAAGCAATACTTGAAAAAGTCAATAAGAAAAAGGTAAGGCTTATTGAAGTCGAAAGTATTCAAACAAAGCCAACGATTTTTGGCAATAAGGTTACTATTGATAAAGATGACTATGACAAAATCTATACTCTTGCCGAAAAAGAAATTATCAGTGTAAGACAGACAAAAAAACTGTCTACCGAAAATCAGAAACTTGTTGAAGAAAACACAGAACTTAAAAAGACTGTTAATAAACAGGCTGTTGAACTTGCAAAATACCAAAAACCTACAACTATTTCAATAAAGCAATTAAAGGAAGAAGATCTGAAACTCAGAGAAAATGAAAATTTGAAATTAAATTACAAAAAAGCTATTTCCTTTATTGATGCCTATGGACTTTCTGATGAGTTCTGCAGATACAGACCTAACACAAGAAATAATGAGGAGAAATTATTATGACACAAGAAAGAAAAAACGCAATCGTTGACAATATCATGGCACTTCTTATTCAGCTTACCGATGAAGGAAATGCGCAGGAAAAGCACAACAGGAAACCTGTTGAAATGCTTACAATCAAAGAATGTACTGAAATTATAAAAGGTCTTAGTGAACACACGGTTCGACAGCTTGTGACGCAAGGAAAAGTGAAATACATTCGCACCGGTCAGGGTAAGCGTGGAAAAATCCTTATAAATAAAGAAGATTTGATTAAACTCTTTGCATAATGAACTGCTTTGAAGAAATAAGAAATCGTCTCGATATACGGACAGTTGCAGAATACTACGGAATTGAGATTAAGAGAAATAACACCTGTATCTGTCCGTTTCATGACGATAATAACCCGTCTGCTCATATCTACCCTAATGCTTTTCACTGCTTTACTTGTAATGTGCATTATGATGTTTTAGGCTTAGTAATGGAATTGTTTGAATTATCAGCGATTGAGGCTGCCAAGAAGCTTAACAGTGATTTCAACCTCAGTATCAGTTTTAAAAGTCAGAAAAACATTCCCAAGCCGAAATATAACGAAGATGCTGAGATCCGTGAGATACGCAGGAAAAAGAGAGAACGCTTTGAAAAATGGGAAAATGACGCATGGCAGACAATTCACGACTATTTGTGGCTTATGCGGGAGTGGATTGAAAAATACAGACCCTCGACAAACAATGGTTTTATTGATAACAGATTTCACTACGCAAATATTAATTATCATCGGGCTGAAGAATTTTCTATTAGTTGGATACAGCAATTATCCTATGAAGAAAAAGTTGAATGGAAATGGGTTGTAGATAAAATGAGAATATTTCTTGATAAACATAAAAAAGATGAAAACCCACAAAACCCGGAAATACCAAGTACACACATTGTAAATTTACCAAATCATCTCAACATTTATTAGTAATTACAACACGAAAAGTCACGAAACCCACAAAGTCCAAGAACAAAAACTATGCATGGCTTTAAAATTAAATATTCAACTCACGCTATAATACTTGAATACAAAACCATGCCATTGTAAATTCAGGAGGTAAAAATAACTATGGCTACTATTGATAAACGTGGAAACACATTCAGAATCAGAGTTTTTGTTGGTACTGATATAAATGGGAAGAAAATAATGAAGTCTACTACATTCGTTCCACCGACAGATACAACACCCAAAAAAGCTGAAAAACTCGCTCAGGAGTATGCATATGAATTTGAACGCCAATGCAAAGGATATATAAGCTTCAATGAAAACATGAGGTTTTCTGAACTTGCAAAATGGTACTTCACCAACTTTGCACCAGTTGAATTAAAGGCTTCAACCGTTTACACATACACAGGACAATATAGGAACCATATTGAACCTATTCTCGGCAATATGAAACTGAAAGACATTACCACACCAAAGCTTACACAGGTAATGCAGTCATATAACCTAAATCCTGCTACAGTCAGAAAGCTTTATGTAATTGTTCAGTCGATTTTTAAGCGTGGAATGGAACAAGGTTTTCTTCGTGATAATCCTTGTCACAATGTTATTCTCCCAAAGAATAAAGAGAAAAATAAGGTTATGGCGCTTTCAGAAGATGAACTAAAACGCTTTGTAAAAATGCTTGATGAAAAGCCCTGTGATGAAGATATAAAACGTATCATAAGAGTGCTGCTTTATACAGGTATTCGCTCCGGAGAATGTTTTGCTCTGCGTTGGGAAGATATTGACTTTGAGAATATGTCAATTTCAATCAGACATACGCTTAATGACATCGGTGGAATTCATGAGCTGACACCACCTAAGACTAAAAAGAGCATCAGAACCATAGGAATGAGTGAAACTGTCGCAAATATTCTTAAAGCACAAAAAGAGTATACCGATGAATTGAAAATAGCCCTCGGTGATAACTATGCACATCCTGAAATGGTATTTCCATCTGCAAACGGAAATTACAGAGACAGAAGTTCTGTTCTGACTTCTCTTAAAAGATTCACAAAAGGCACTGAATTTGAACATATGACACTTCATAAGTTAAGACATTGTAACGCTACAATGCTTCTCAATATGGGTGTCGACCTAAAAATCATCAGTGATCACCTCGGTCATTGTGATATTAATGTTACTGCTGATATTTATGCTGATGTTCTCAGTGCTACTAAAAAAGTTGTAGCTGATTCCATTGAGAAAAAGCTGACAGAATAATCATTTAGAAATTACAGCAACATAAAAAAATCGCCCTGCATAGAACAGAGCGATTAAAATTACTTTTTTAGTTGTCCAAAAGTTGTCCAAAACGGAAAACCCGACTCCAAAAACTGCGTAAACACGCCATTTGTATGGGGTGATGATTAACGCTTTGAGAACTGCGGTGCACGACGAGCAGCCTTGAGACCGTACTTCTTTCTTTCCTTCATACGTGGGTCACGAGTGAGGAAGCCAGCCTTTTTGAGTGTTGGGCGAAGTTCCTGATTAAAAACGAGGAGTGCTCTTGAAATACCGTGTCTGATAGCACCAGCCTGTCCTGTAACGCCGCCACCTGCTACTGTGCAAACAATGTCAAACTTTTCAGTTGTTTCTGTAAGTTCCAGAGGCTGACGAACGATAAGCTTTAAAGTTTCAAGACCAAAATATTCATCAATATTTCTGCCGTTGATTGTAATGTTTCCTGAACCCGGATACATTCTTACTCTTGCAACAGAATGCTTTCTTCTACCTGTTCCATAGTAGTATTTATTCTTTGATTCGTACATTTATATTCGCCTCCTTATTATAATGAATAAGCTTCAGGCTTCTGAGCCTCATGCTTATGAGCAGCATCTCTGTATGTTCTGAGACGCTTTAACTGATTTCTGCCCTGTGAAGTATTAGGAAGCATACCGTTTACAGCAATCATCATTGCCTTTTCAGGCTTAGTTGCCATAAGTTCCTTGTAGCTTACTGACTTGAGACCGCCGATCCAGCCTGTATGCCAGTAGAAGTTTTTCTGTTCAAGCTTCTTTCCTGTTAAGATAGCCTGTTCACAGTTAATAATGATTACGTGATCACCACAGTCTACGTGTGGGATAAATGTAGGCTTATGCTTACCTCTGAGAATGTGAGCTGCCTGTGCTGCAACACGGCCAAGTGGCTTACCTGCTGCATCTAAAACATACCATTTACGGCTGATTTCAGCTGGCTTTGGCATATAAGTTGACATAGTAGAATCCTCCATAAAATTATTTTCGTCAAGCATTTTATCGGACTGGGTTATTCCGATTTTTAGCACGGATATTCGCAAGACATATCCGGTTGCTGACATCACGAGTTATATTATAGCAGAAAAAAAAGTACGTGTCAACAGTAAAAATGCCGATTTTTTAATTTATATCCCTCTCACGCTTATTTTCTCTCCTTTTTTCTCTGTTTCTCTCGTTTTCTTGAAATTCATTTCAATTCAGAAGAAATATTCAATTAACACAGATAATGTTCTGGATTTCATAAATTATTATGCCTGCTGTTTTAAGAATAGCCTTGACAGACTGATATTTATCGGTATAAAGCAGCGCCGGGTCATTGCTTTTGCGGTAAAGCATGCTGAAGGTACTGTTACGGTTTACTATAACATAAAATATGTATTCATCATAATAAACAACAATTATTCCGTCATTTCTGACTGTCACTTCCATGTCATACTTTTCTTTCAATACCGGCTGGATCAGTCCTGTTATTCTTTTCGGGTCCAGCTGCTTATTCAGTTTAAAGCTTGTGGATCTGACTTTTTCGATTTTGTGGTCAAGCAGCAAAACAAAAATATATCCCAAGATAGATATAATTATAACATTAACAGCAACAAAAGCATGATGTAAAAAAGAAGTTATAATAACTGCCACTACACACAGGGCATATATATTTTCTACGAATTTCAGTTCATTCCATAAAGCCAAAGGATTTTTTATTGTTTTAGCTTCAGACTTTTTGTTTTTATTTTTCATTTATACATATTTCTCCATATCTTTTCACATAATTATACCTTTTTTATTATAATCGAATAATACGATTTTGTCAATATATAAACTCAAACATATTATCATTGTATTGCATATGACTTATAAAATTGATTATGATTAAACTTACAGTTGTACAATATTACTGTAAACACCAAAATATATCATTCATCTGATTGTGAAAAAACACACTTGCACTAAGCAACCATAAGTAGTATAATAAAAAGGTTAGTGATTCAGAGCATGTCTGTTTTCAAATATCAGATCTTGAAGGTCTCTGATACAGCATGACAAAAGTGAGGTAACAATTATGGATGAACAAAACAAAAAAAGAGACCAGAAGCTTAAACCAAAGCTTTTCTCGGTAATGAAAAGCTATTCCAAGGAGCAGTTTTTAAAGGACATAATTGCGGGTATTATTGTTGCAATTATTGCACTGCCCCTTTCAATAGCCCTTGCACTGGCATCGGGAGTTGGTCCTGAAAAAGGTCTGTATACTGCTATAGTTGCAGGATTTATAGTGTCGTTTTTAGGAGGAAGCCGTGTTCAGATAGCCGGTCCGACTGCGGCATTTGCAACAATAGTTGCAGGTATAGTCGCCTCCGAGGGCATGGATGGTCTTATTATTTCCACCGTAATGGCGGGCATATTTCTTATTCTTATGGGTTTGTGTCGTTTCGGTGCACTTATCAAATACATACCGGGTACAATTACTTCCGGATTCACCTTTGGTATCGCAGTAACAATTGTAATAGGACAGATAAAAGATTTTCTCGGACTCACCTTTGAAAAATCACCGGTGGAAACACCTGAAAAGGTATATGAAATAGTTACCGGAATAGGCACAACAAATTTTCAGGCGCTTGTTATCGGAATTCTCTCTCTTGCCATACTCATTCTGTGGCCGAAGAAGCTGCAGAAAATTCCGGCGTCACTTATCGCAGTTGTTGTCTGTTCGGCAGTTGTTGAGCTTTCAGGCATGAATGTAAACACAATAGGCGACCTTTACACAATATCATCAGCGCCGCCGACACTTACTGTTCCGGAAATCACATTTGACAGAATCAAGGCACTTATTCCAAACGCCTTTACCATAGCTGTTCTTGCAGGCGTTGAGTCACTGTTATCCTGCGTTGTTGCAGATGGTATGATAGGCTCAAAGCACCGTTCAAATATGGAGCTTGTGGCTCAGGGTGCTGCAAATATCGGCTCTGCACTCTTTGGCGGCATTCCTGCAACGGGAGCTATAGCAAGAACCGCAGCAAACGTAAAAAATGGCGGACGTACACCTGTTTCGGGCATTGTACACGCAGTAGTTCTTCTGATAATACTTATTCTACTCATGCCTTATGCTTCGCTTATCCCTATGCCGACAATTGCGGCTATTCTGTTTGTTGTTGCATATAATATGTGCGGATGGAGAAACATCAGAAACACATTCAAGACTGCACCTAAAAGTGATATAATTGTGCTGCTTACAACACTTGTGCTTACAGTTGTATTTGACCTTGTAGTAGCAATTGCAGTGGGACTTATTCTCGCAGCAGCGCTCTTTATGAAACGCATGGCAGAGGTTACAGAGGCACATGCATGGGTTGAGTATGATGACGAGGATACTGACCCTGACCACATTCTCCTCAAGAAAATACCGCCTGCAACAAAGGTTTATGAAATCAATGGCCCTATGTTCTTTGCGGCAACAGACAAATTCAATTATATTTTTGATACAAAGAACACTAAGGTGCTGTGTATCAGAATGAGGGATGTTCCGGCGATTGACGCATCTGGCGTGGATACACTTATGGATATTGTAAAGAGATGCAGAAGAAATAAAATTCAGGTTGTATTTTCACATGTCAATGAGCAGCCTATGAACGTTATGAAAAAAGCGGGATTTGTGGAAATTGTGGGTGAGGATAATTTCTGCGACCATATTGATACTGCGCTTAAACGTGCAGAAGTATTGGAAAATCAATCAGTATAAAGTTAACGGAGCTGTGCAAACAGCTCCGTTTTGACTGTAAAAAAGCTAAATTTATATTTTTCTTTCCAATCTTGTTATTAACTTTCTTTGCTTGCACAAAGAAAGTTACAAAGAAATGCACAAACTTTCTTATAAAAAGAAAGTTTGAACAAAGAAAATAATACTTAAAACTGTGAGTAAATTCAGACTGTTTCCCCGTAAAAGGCAGTGTCTGACTGATAATAAGCATACTCATAATTAAAAGTCAACTTCAGACATATTCCACCCATGTTTTTAATGCTTTTATTTTGAGAAAGCCTTGAAATTATGAACCTGCAAATTATTTTTTATTGCAACCATCTATAAATGGACTTTTAATTTTGTAATTATGAAGTTGACAGGTACAGGGAAACATTATTATTTAATTTACAGTGTGACGGATGGAATTTTTCTTTTCGTTTCCTTTTCTTAAAAGAAAAGGAAATGCATTTCTTTGTAACTTTCTTTGTGCAAGCAAAGAAAGTTAATAACAAGATT
>SVNU01000078.1 GCA_015066715.1 Ruminococcus sp.
CTTGACAAATAGGAAGTATAGTAGTATAATTATAGGAGGAATAGTTCCTGTTTATACAAATATATCTTTTAGGAGGAATAAAAAATGAACACAAGTGAAAAGAAAAAACCAAGTCAGCAATTATTGGCAAAAATCCTGTTGCTTGCCGGTCTTTTGATTATGCTGCTGTGCTTTTTTCTGCCTTATGCAACAGCAACAGACAATAATCGTGAATATCTTGAAGAATATTCCGACAGCATGTTTATTGATGAACTTGAAATGACAAACGAAGATGCAGTAAATATATCATTGTTTGAATATTTCAACATATACAAACATGCACTCGCAATAAATGAATCTGAAATGATTGCTGTAATCTGCATAATATTGATATGCGCTTCCCTTGGCTTTACATTACTTAGCCTGCTCTTTGCAGTTTTAAAAAAACCGGTTGCAGTGATAATTTTCAACGTTTTGAACCTTGTTGTTTTTTACGCAAATGCATGGGACCATACCGACAGAGGAACAATAGGTAACAGCAGTTATGATTTTGGTATAGGATATTATTTATATTATATCGCTGCAGCTATTGTATTTGCAGGAGTTATATGGACGCTTGTAAATAAAGCCAAAGAAAAAAAGCAAGCCATAACTGAAAAAACCGAAGACTAAAAAAGGAGAAAACAAAATGAAACTAAAAAAATTTATTGCTATGATTTTCGCTTTATCTATACTTACATCTCTTTCTGCCTGTGATGACAAAAAGCAGGAAGCAACAGACAGCAAAGATATAGTTGCTGAAACGGTTGAAGTTAAAGAAGAAAGCGCAGAGGATTCTGAAGAAAAAAATACTGTATCTGAAAGCGAAGGAGATTTCAGCAGCATTGTGGAAAATGATGTAGAAAATGCTATTTCTGCTCTTAAAACTGAATATGAAGAATTAGTTGCTGAAATTGATACATATGACAAATATAAGAACAATATTGATAAAATTGAGGCATATTACGCAAAAGTTACCGCTTCAACGAACGAATTGCGTATTAAATTATCTGAATATGCTATAAATTATGCTCAGGAAATTGTTTCATCTGACTTATCAAACGATGACAAATACGAAGAACTTGATGAAATTTATGACGTAATATACGAAGATGCTCGTGATGAAATTTATGATGAGATTTATAATGGTATACTTGATGATATGTTAGATTCTTTCTATAACGGAATTTTGGAATATAACAATGATATTTCTTATGATGAATGGTCTGATTTAAATTCCGACGAATATGACAGATGGAGCGATACAGGGTCTGAAGTTTACGATATATGGTCAGATTTAGGCTCTGATATTTATGATTTATGGTCAGATGTAAGAGGAGAACTATGGGACGATGACCTTGAAAAAGCTCAGCAAAAAATAGATGATTTTAAAGAAGATATAGAAAAATTAAAATCAGGCAATATATAGCATTATAAAACAAAAAGACGGCTCACGCCGTCTTTTGTGTTTTATGTAACTAATTATTAAAGTTCAATAATTTCGCCTTCAAGACCGTTGAATGCTGAAATTGCATTTGACTCGTCTGTATCGATATGCATTGCAGGAGCGTAGCTAGGTGATACTCTTACAATAACATCACCGAGAATAGCCTTTCTGCCTTCAGTTTCAATTTTAACCCATACAACATCTTTGTCCTTAACATTTCTTTCAGCAGCTGTTTCAGGAGTAAGGTGAATGTGTCTTTTAGCAACAATAACACCTTCGCTGATTTCAACTTCACCTGCCGGACCAACAATCTTACATGCACCTGAACCCTTAACATCACCTGATTCTCTGATTGGAGCAGCAATGCCGATTGAACGTGCATCGGTAGCTGAAAGTTCAACCTGTGTTTCAGGACGTACAGGACCTAAAATTGATACATTTGCAAGTTCCTTCTTAGGACCTACAATTGTAACTCTTTCCTGACAGGCAAACTGACCTGGCTGTGAAAGGTCCTTGATGTTTGTAAGCTTTGCATCCTTACCGAAAAGGATTTCAAGGTGTTCCTGTGAAACATGAATGTGTCTTGCAGAAGTTTCAACAATAAATTTTTTTGACATGGTTTGTTCCTCCGAAATAATTATATTTTTTGTCTTTGTTTATGACAAACTATCTACAAATTAATTTTACTACTTTTCGACAAAAAGGTCAAGTATTTTTTCCTATTTTATGCTCTTTTTGTTCCAGTGTCATATTCAATCCTTTATTCATAATATAATACTGGTCATAATTAAAAAAATTACCACTGGAGGTATAGTATGAGCACACAGGAATATTTTTTAGGTACAGCTTCACCAATCGGATTTCGCACAAAATTCGGTGAGCAGATAAACAAACCCGGCTATTACACCTACATACTGAAGGGTGGACCGGGAACAGGAAAATCAACACTTATGAAAAAAGCCGCCGAACACTTCAAGAACAGTCCCTTGTCAGTCTACCGATGCTCATCGGATACAAATTCCCTTGACGCTGTTATAATTGAAGATAAAAAAATAATAATTGTTGACGGTACTTCACCCCATGTTTTCGACCCGATATATCCGGGAGTATCACAGGAAATAGTAAATCTGGGAAGCTTCTGGAATAAATCGGAGATTTACAAAAACAGAAAAGCAATAAAGCAGCTTTCAGACGAGAATCAAAAATATCACCAGACAACCAGACGTTATATCGAAGCAATTTCAGCGCTTAATTCCGATATTTTCCGTCATGCCGAAAACTGTCTTGACAAATTAAAGCTTTACGCATATATTGAAAGGCTGTCAAAAAAACTGATGCGCAAATCTGCTGTATCGGGAGAAGGTAAAAGGGAATTCTGTCAGCTTTCAGCATTTACGGCAGAGAAATACAGGACATTACCCGTAAAAGGAAGCTACTCGGGTTATTATATAAGGGACGATTATTTTGCAGGGGGCGACTGCTTCCTGAGAAAACTTGCTGATATTTTCACCGATAACGGTTATGACATCATTATAAGTGAATGCAATATGCTGGGAAGTCCAACCTTTGAACATCTTGTCTGCCGGCAGCTTGGACTTGTATTTACGACAGGAAACTTCCTGAACCGCCTTACTCCTGACAGTGAAAATATTATAAACTTTACAAGATTTTACAACAGGGAAGCACTTTCGGAGAAAAAGCAACGCATAAGCTTCAACAAGAAGGCAGTTACCGAGCTTGCGGATGAAGCAGCCATATGCCTGAAAACCGCACTCAATATTCATGATGAGCTTGAAAAATATTATGTTAATGCAATTGATTTCAAGGCTTTAAATAAAATGACCTCGAAATTTATTGAAAGTCTTGAATAATTCCACAGATTTCCTCTTGTTTTCCGCATATGCTTTCCGCTGTTTTTATAAGCTCACGGCATCGGTTTAATTTTTCATCGGGAGTTTTATCGGAAAAATAATTGCCACCGGATAAAAAGTCACGAAAATATCTTGCCGCAAGCTCTGCTGTAATGCAAAGCATTCCAAGGAAATAATTTTCAGCGCCTTCATAATAAGCTTTTGAAAAATATCCCTTGCAGTAGGATTTGAATTTGTCCGGATCAAGCATATTTTCGCTTATGCATGCAGACCTTGCACCATCACCGAAATCGTAAACAATAAGTCCGGGCATAACTGTGTCAAAATCTATAAGAGTTATTCCCTTATTGCTTGATTTGTCAAAAAGCACATTTGATGGTTTGACATCGTTATGAGTAACATTTAAAGGGAGTTTTTTTTCATCAAGCTTTCGGGAATATTCAAGCATTCTTTCAAAAAAAGAATACTCCTTTGAATAATTTTCCGATTTGTTTTTTATAATATCTTCGAGAATATAGGAAGTATTATGAAAATTTTCGATAACATTATAAAAATCGTCCGTATTCAGATTTGCGGTAAGACTGTGAAATTCACCCACGACACTGCCGAATTCGTAGATTTTTGCATCATCATCAAGGGTTGTAAAAGATATGGAGTTGTCAATATAATGGTATATACGCCACATCTGTCCTTCACTAATTATATAATTCCTGTCCCCGCATCTTAAAAAATCAGGGCACCTTACCTTACCGGCAAGACAACGGCATATTCGGTCGGTGTTTGACATTATTTCTTCAGGCTTGTTGAAAACATCGCCATTTATTCTCTGAAGAATATAACGGCTTCCGTCAGAATATATTATCTTATAGGTTGAGTTTATATGCCCTGAATTGATTTTTTCGGTTTTTACATCTGCGTCCGGAAGTCCGAACACCTTTAAATTTTCAAGTATTTTTTCCAATTTTTATCACCTTAGATAATAATAACAGATTATTTTTATTTTTACAAGACTTGAAGTTAATGTAAAATAATGTTATAATAAGAAAAAAAGCAACTGCTGAAGCAGCTGAGAAGGAGAAAAATATGTCAATTGTATCTGATTTCGGAAAAAAGGTTTCCAATAAAACAAAAGAAATATCGCAGAAAGCCAAGGTAATGTCTGAAACAAATTCCCTAAACAACATTATCAAGGGCGAAGAATGCAAAATTGATTTTCAGTATAAAACTATCGGAAAGCTTTACTACGAAAAATACGGAGAAAATCCGTCTGATGAATTTAAGGAAGCTATTGAAACAATTAACGCTTCAAAAGAAAAAATCGAGGAAACAAAGCAGGAAATTACAAAAATCAGAAGTCGATTTAACTGCCCGAACTGCGGTGAAGCATTTAAAAACGATGCTCTGTTCTGCTCAAAGTGCGGCGCAAAGCTTCCTGAAAGAGAAGAAGAAAAGCCGAAAATTCCGGATGGTGCACAGAAATGTGAAAAATGCGGAAATATACTTAAAAAGGACGCACTGTTCTGCAATGTCTGCGGCAGCAAGCTGAATGTACCTGAACCGGATAATGCAGATGCTCCACAGCTTCCCGACTCTGAATTCGCACCTGTCGAAAACACACAAGAAGCTGTCATTGAAGTGAAGCAGGATGAAATTACCGAAGTTCCGGAAATTAAAGCAGCCGAAGCCACCGTTACGGAGGTTAAAGCAGAAGCACCAGAAAAAACAGAAGAAATAGCTAAGGCAGATACTGAAGAAAAAGCAGAAGAAACAGCTGAACCTGAAATCGATGAAGAAACGGCTGAAAAAATCTGTCCTGCATGCAACAACAAAATGGATGCCGATGACCTTTTCTGCAACGAATGCGGAACAAAGGTTGAATAAAATCTGATTTTACGTAAAACTGACCCGATTCTTAAATGAATCGGGTCGTTTTGTTGAAAAAATTATTTATAAAAGAAAATTTATATTTACCAGCGTGACGTGCCAGTGTTTCATCAAATCTTTGATTTGAATTGAAACACAAATACCATTTGGGTACTGGACCCATATTGCGTTTTAGTTTACTTATATATTAAAATTAACTCCGCATATTTTATTAAGAATATATATTTATATTTATCTTTCAAACTTTCTATTCATTTCTTGCTTGTGCAAGAAACGAACCAAAGAACACACAAACTTTTTTCTTTTCTTGAAAAGAAAAAAGTCAGCAAAAAAGAAAAAATTCTTTACATAAATTTGTTGCTTAAATAATAATGTTTCCTTGTACTTGGCAACTTCATAATTACAAAATTAAAAGCCCATTTGTGGATGGCTGCAATTAAAATAGAATTTGTAAGTTCGAAACTTCAAGCTTTCTCAAGCTATAGCTTAATTTGCGGGGAGAATTGCGTTATATGCAGACTATCTGCAATAGTTTGCTTTTTATCGGGTATGGTAGTTCTTTTAATGGGAAACAGTATGATTGTATTTTAAATTATGACGCTTCAATTTTCTTTGTTCAAACTTTCTTTTTATAAGAAAGTTTGTGTGTTCTTTGGTATCTTTCTTGCACAGGCAAGAAAGTACGAATATTAATTTAAGTTAGAAAGAAAAATATAAATTTATCTCAAATTGCTCTAATCTTTAAATGAATTATTTTTTGATAAATTTACATTTTTCGGGGTATCATATTATTATGCATAAGGCGCTATTAAAAACATCAAAGGAGAATAACTTACATGAGAACCGTTGACCACAAAGCTCTTGCAAGACTTATAATACAGCAGTACATGCAAAATATTCCGCAAAATTACTGTAATGCCTTCTATATCGGCTGTTTAGAACCCGACTATAATCCGTTTTCGTATTTTCACGGTTTCTTTAATTCCTTTACTCTTTATGGACACAATTTTCATAACGCAAAAAAATTTCTTGAAAGACTTTTTAAAAAGTTAAACAATGAAAAAAAATACAAAACCATGTATTTTTTTCGCCTCGGACTGCTTATCCATTATATAACCGACGCCTTTACACATGCTCACAGTATACAGTTTTCCGGAACTCTCAAAGAACATAAAGCATATGAACAACAGCTTCATATTGTATTTAAAAAAATTATCGACAGCAGCACTCTGCAGTTATCAAATAATCTTCTCCCCTGCAATAACATAAACGAACTTTCAAGGCTTCACGAGCTTTATATCAAAGAGGAAATTTCCGTGTTTAACGATCTTGCTTTTATTATTACGCTTATCGGCAGTATCATGGAAGGCTTTTATCCAGATTTTAACAGCTGTCATATTCATAAGCTTTCAAGTTAAAGTTAATAAATAACCCCTTAACAATAATGAGGGGTTATTGTCTCCTCTGAAATAAAAATGAAAAAAACATTTATTTTAGGAAAAATTTAGTCAAAATTTATAGTGACATATCCCCATAAAAATGTTATAATAAAATAAGTATTACATTTTGTATATAAAGACAATACATATAATTTTTAGGAAAGATTGGGATTTGATATGTCAAGGAATTATGACGTAATTATAGCCGGAAGCGGAACAGCCGGACTTTATGCTGCTATTAATCTTCCGTCAGAGCTTAAAGTACTTGTGCTTTCAAAACGTGAGCTTATGCTCTGCAACTCCGCTCTTGCACAGGGCGGTATTGCAGGTGTATATAAATCTCCTGCCGATAATATTCAGCTTCACCAGAATGACACAATGATTGCAGGCGGATTTAAAAACAATACGGAAAATGTCCACATTCTTGTTTCCGAAGCTGCTACCGACATTGACAATCTTCTGAAATTTAATGTTGATTTCGATAAAACCGAGGATGGTCAGCTTCACAGAACTCTCGAGGGCGGACATTGCCGTCATAGAATATTTCATCATAAGGATGCCACAGGACGTGAAATTGTATCAAAGCTTCTTGATAAGGTGAAAACACTTCCGAATGTTGATATCCTTGAAGAAACATACCTTTCGGATATAAAAAAGACATCAACAGGTTTTTCGGTAAACACATGGAAAAACAGCCAAAACCAGAGCTTCAACTGTCATTTTATGATTCTGGCAACAGGCGGCATCGGCAGAGTTTATGAATATACAACAAACTCCGCAATTGCAACCGGTGACGGGATAACCTTTGCCTATGAGCTTGGTGCCGATATAAAAAACATGAGCCTTGTTCAGTTTCATCCGACCGCCTTCAATAATCGTCACACCCGTGAATGCTTCCTTATTTCCGAGGCTGTTCGGGGCGAGGGTGCTTACCTACTTAACAAAAACAGTGAACGCTTTATGCATAACTACGACGACCGTCTTGAGCTTGCGCCGAGGGATGTCGTTTCACATGCAATTATCAATGAAAGCAAAAAGCTTGATTCAACTGATTTTTATCTTGATATTTCAAGAAAGGATGCAAGCTTCCTGAAAGAACGTTTCCCAATGATTTATGAGAATCTGCTTGACCAGGGTTATGATATAACAAAGGATAAGGTTCCTGTATTTCCATGCCAGCATTACCTCATGGGCGGTATCAATGTTGACAGCTATGCAAGGACGCAAATAGAAAATCTTTATGCAGCAGGTGAATGCTCACACACAGGTGTACACGGTTCAAACAGACTTGCAAGCAACTCTCTTCTTGAAGCACTTGTTTTTTCAAGGCGTGCAGCAGAGAATATATCTGAAAAAGCCGGAAACATTACAGAAGAATTTGAAGACTACGTATTTGAAGAACAAATTGATTGTCAGCCTATTCCTCACGGATTCAGAACCGAAATACGACGTATCATGCAGAGCAGCTATTTTGTAATCCCCGATAAAAAGGCTGCTGTTGAAGGCTTTGAACGTATAAAGGAAATCAAACGTGAGCTTACAACAGGCAATTATCTTGTAAATCCCGATTTCATCGAAGCAAAATCACTTGCAACGATTGCATATCTGATTTTAAAGGAAGTTATTTGATTTAAAGGAGAAAAAATGCTTAACAGAATCTATATTGACAATATTATAAATACTGCCTTGTCGGAGGACATAAACTATATTGACGCAACAACCGACAATCTTGTTGACGATAATCACAGAAGCACCGCTTATTTTGTTGCAAAAGACGATGGAGTTCTTTGCGGAATTGACATTGCACTAAGAGTTTTTGAACTTGTCGGTGACGGCGTAGAAGCCGAAATACTTATAAAGGACGGTGCACAGGTAAAAAAAGGCGATGTTATTGCAAATCTCAGAGGAAGTACAAAAACACTTTTAAAAGGTGAAAGAACAGCGCTCAACATTCTGCAGCATATGTCGGGCATAGCAACTGCAACCAACAGGTGTGTAAAGCTTGCAGAAGGCACTAATGCACGTATCACCGATACAAGAAAGACACTTCCCGGACTTCGTCCGCTTCAGAAGTACGCTGTAACCGTCGGCGGCGGAAGAAATCACCGATATAATCTTTCAGATGGTGCGATGCTTAAAGATAATCATATTGACGCATATGGCTCTATTACAGCAGCTGTTAACGCACTTCGTGAAAAAGCAGGTCATATGCTCAAGGTTGAAGTTGAAGTACGTAATTTTGACGAATTAAACGAAGCCCTTGAATGTGGCTGCGAAGTAATCATGCTTGACAATATGTCCCCTGAAGATATGAAAAAAGCAGTTTCAATAACAAACGGCAGAGCAAAGCTTGAGGCGTCCGGAAATATTACACTGGATAATTTAAGCGAAGTAGCCAAAACCGGTGTTGATATTATTTCACTGGGTGCACTTACCCATTCGGTAAAATGCTTTGATATTTCTATGAAAATTCAGACTGAAAAATAAGGGGATTATATCTATGCAGAAACAGAAAAAATTTTCACTCAAAAACAATCGTCTTGCAAAAACCATTATAGTCAGCGGAACAGTTCTTATTATTGTTGCGTTCGTAATTTTGCGATATGAAGGTTTTATCGGACTTTTGTCAGCTGTACTTGCCATATTTAGACCTATTATTATAGGCTGTGTCATTGCATTTGTTCTTAATCGGCCGATGAATTTTTTTCACGCAAGGTACCGAAGCCTCTTCAACTGGATAAAAAAATCACTCCCTGAAAAAAAGAAAAAAAAGAAAAAATCCAAATCATCGGAACGACCGGCGTTTATAATGGCATGCGTTACAACATACCTTCTTTCACTGGCGCTTCTGGTTGGAATTGTTTGCTTCATAATTCCTCAGATTTCCGACAGTATAGCACTTTTCAGCAGTAATGTCAATGGATACATTGAAAATCTGAAGAATTTTATTGACACCCATAAAATTAATGACTTTAAGGGATTTATGGGATTTGATATTGATATTACACAGATGTTGGACAACATAGTTACAAAAATCAAAGAAGAAGTTGCAAATCTGTTTGAATATATACCAAGCGTATTGATGACAACGCTGAATATTACATCTGGTATAATTGGTGTTATTGTTGACACAGTAATTGGTCTTGTGTTCTCTCTTTACATTCTTCTTGATAAGCGTAGTCTCAAAAAGAATGCAAAGGCACTGACACAGCTTGTAATCAAAGGCAAGCATTATGATAAATTTGAAAAGGTTATAAAAATATCATATAGATCCTTTTCAAATTTTATAAGCGGACAGTTTATTGAAGCATTTATTCTCGGAATTCTCTGCTTTATAGGAATGAGCATATTCGGTTTTGAATATGCACCGCTCATAAGTGTTATAATCGGCATTACTAACATGATTCCGATTGCCGGCCCTATTATCGGTACAATACCGAGTGCTGCAATTCTTCTGCTTGTAAATCCTATTGATGCTGTCTGGTTTGTTGTATTTATCATAGTAATTCAGCAGATTGACTCTAATATTATTTATCCTAAGGTTGTAGGAAATTCAGTTGGTCTGCCAGCACTCTGGGTACTGTTTGCCATTACTATAGGCGGCGGACTCGGCGGCGTTATTGGAATGATTTTAGGTGTACCTGTACTTTCAGTTGTTTATGCACTTGTCGGCGAAAAGCTTCGTGATGAGGAAGCGAAAAAAGAATCAGTTACAGAGGGCTAAAACATGAAATCTATGATTTTTGATAAACCTTTTGCTGTGTTCATGTGTATATTCGTGCTGTTCACATCATACAAGATAAATGAACCGGTTTCTTCTGATAAGACAATAATTTCTATTTATCCCACAGGTTCGTACAGTGAAACCTACTATTTTGAAATTGATTCAAGTAAAACTCTTAAAGCGATGTGCGGAACAAGAAATCATGAAAGAATTGAAAATGAAAATTTTCTTGATGAAAACTCGGTAAAAAGCTCGGAAACAATAAGCCTTGAGCCGCAGGATTATCAGCAGCTTATAAGTCTTTTGGATAAAATTGAAGCTGACAATTCAGTCGAATATAAGTATTATACCGACTCATGGGATATATCCATATTTTATAATGGCAAAAGCTATGTAACAAATGAACCTACAGAAAATGAAAATATAAATAATCTGGAAAAGTTTATTATGGATATATCTCCTATTGATATTGATTTGCACGGTTGGGCGTAACTTAACGGACTGCTTTGAGCAGTCCGTTTTTAATTATATAGAAAAATAAATTTATATTTATCTTTCTGTTTATATTCCTTACTTTTCTTGCTTGCACAAGAAAAGTAACAAAAGAATGCACAAACTTTCTTATAAAAAGAAAGTTTGAACAAAGAAAATTGAAGCGTCATAATTTAAAATACAATCA
>SVNU01000079.1 GCA_015066715.1 Ruminococcus sp.
TGCTTGAGCTTGAAGAAGTAGATTGATAAAAATAGAAAAGAAGTAAAATAACGGCTTGCTGCGCAATACAGCAATGTGATTTTTCATTTCCGGCTTAAATTATATCCCTCTACAAAATAACAAAAATTGTATTTTCTAATTTGCGACAACCATATGCACCGTGGACTTGGACACACCAAAATGCTTTGCGGCAGCTCTTACAGTAGCCTTATTTTCCAGTATGTATCTCCCAAGAATCACAGCACGTTCCTCAATGTCCTGAACGGGTTTTGCTTTCAAATACGGTCACCCCTATACATAGTTATTCTTTCTATGTATATGCGATGGAAGTGATGATAATTCATTTGTGTTGTAGAAACAATCCTTTCAGATTGTTAGTTGTAAAATACAATTTTAATAATTAATAGATTCATTTTTGAACGGATATATTTTTGTAGAATGGCTTTATCCGATTGCTTTGAAGTCTATTCCATTTTCTAAAGCATATTTGTGTGCAGCGGAATTTTTGGGGGCATGGATAGTTAAATTTTCACTGCACTCATCAAAAGCGTAGCTACCAATATTTGTGACTGAATCCGGAATGACAACGTCAGAAAGATTTTTACAATCAGCAAAAGCACCACTATCAATACTTGTAACTGAAGGTGGAATGGTAATGCTTGTAAGGCTTGAGCAATTATTAAAAGCACATTCTCCTATGTTTATAACCGAATCTGGGATGACAATGCTTATAAGGCTTGAGCATTCTTCAAATGTATATGGTTCTATGGTTGTAACCGAATTTGGAATGATAATGCTTGTAAGGTTTTCACAATTCCCAAAAGCACCTCCTTCAATATGTGTAACCGAATCAGGAATGGTGATTCTTGTAAGATTTGTGTATTCGTAAAAAGCGTCTTCACCTATGCATGTAACTGAATTTGGGATAACAACATCTGTTGCGTTACCTTTATATACTGTCAGAATACCATTAACGATTACAAAATCATCGGGATAATTATTCAACCATTCTGTATCATGGAAAGCACTGGACCCAATATATTCAACCGAGGTCGGAATGGTAATGTCTGCAAGTCTTTTGCATGATTCAAAAGCACAATCGCCAATATCTATAACTGAATTAGGAATGACAATGCTTTCAAGATTTTCACATTCCCAAAAGGCACTTGAATGGATGCTTATAACTGAATCAGGGATAGTGATATTTGTAATACTTGAGCATCCTTTGAATGTACCCTGACAGATAAATGAAATCGAATCAGGAAGAGTAATACTTGTAAGACTTGAACAGCCACTAAAAGCATTCTTTCCAATGTATTTAACTGAATTGGGAATAGTAACGCTTGTAAGACTTGAACAGTCCGAAAAAGCAGATTCTTCGATATACTTAACTGTATCAGGAATAATAATTTCTGTTACTCCTTCTTCTATATATATTACAAGAATGCCCCCTGTAATCATAAATCCCATATGTTTTCCTCCTGTTAATAAGTATATTTTGGGTGGGTCAAGTTATTGTTTATGTGAAATAACCATGCTGTTACTTCATATTATAAAGTATGATCCTGTGCAAATTTCTGCACAGGGGTTGGTCCATTATATTTATGAGAAGCATATCAATAAAAAAACAGTTCCATTGACATAACTAATGTAAATATGCTATACTAACCATGTACAGATATTTGTACAGGGTTATGTTTTATAATATTGTTGAAAAGATGGAGCGAATTATGATTACAAACAGGGCGACAACAATATGTCTGCTGGAAATTCTCAAGGAATATTCCGATGATACGCACATTCTTCAGATGAATGAAATAATATCAAAAATGAATACTTTGTATGGTCTTGAACCGGACCGACGGACACTATACAGCGCGTTTGCCTTGCTGAAAGAGCTTGGTTATGATATTTCCGGCTACGAGGAAAATGGTATAGGATATTATCTGCGTGAGCGGGATTTTGAAAAATCCGAGATAGTTATGTTGATGGACGCTGTATACTCGTTCCCATTTATCACGGATAAGCAGTCCAGAGAATTGATTAAGAAACTGCAGAAGCAATTATGTGTTAATTCCCGTAAAACCAACAGGAATTTGGCAGTAGTCCGTTCAACAGACAGAAAAACGCTCAATCGTCAGGTGTTTTACAATATTGACAGACTGGATGAAGCAATTTCTCAGAACAGACAGGTAAGCTTCAGATATATGAAATATGGAATTGACAAGAAGCTGCATCCGCGTCGGAAGTTGCTCTATACCGTAAATACTTACGGTATGATATATACTAATGAGCATTATTACCTGGTTTGTTCACTTGCGGGCTGTTCAGAAATATCGTTATACAGAATTGACAGAATGTCAGACATTACAATCCTGGATACTCGAAATGATGAAAATAAAAATGCAGAAAATAAAACTAAAAAAGCAATTTACGCTTTTTCAGGTGAGCCTGAACATATTTCTTTGAAGTGCAGAATGAACATTCTTGATAATGTGATTGACAGATTCGGTATTGATATCCGAATAACAGAACACACGGATGATTATTTTTATGCAACTGTTCTTTCGTCTCCCAAGGGTGTTAAATTTTGGGCACTTCAGTATCTTCCTTATGTAGAAGTACTGAAACCGGAGTGGTTAAGAAATGATATTATTGAAAGCATTGAAGCAAATCCATATACTTAAATAAAGGAGAATTTGACTATGTTAAAGCCGCGGAATTTATATTTATGCATTCACGAAGAAAATTCAGATTTTCGCAGCAAGCTTATTCAAGCTGGCTTTTCTGAAAATATATTTGAATGTAAAGCGGCAGATAAAGTTGAATTTTATATAATAAAGCAGGATGACAGCATATCAGGGAAAAGAGATTATGGTAATGCGAATATAATTTATATCGGTACCGACACATCTGCTGTACGTCGTATTATTGACAATACCTGCAAATCTGTTCTTGCATTTAAAGATGATACTGCTTGTCTTTATTTTTTGTACAGTATTGTATCAGAATATGTTTTCGGTATGGTCAAGGAATTTGATTTGGCTGAATTTTATGATATGTTTATATCTACATTCAATCATATAAAAATCATTGCTTGCAAAAATGTTGATATACTCAATGAATTGCTTACCAAAACAGTTGTATTTTCTGTAAATACTGTTACAGAAGATGTATCCTATGATAAGTTATCGTTATGGGAAAAACAGATTACAGATATCTTTCCTGTGTCACATGTTTCTTTTATAATGCCGCAGGATATCATTTCATTTAACAAAGTGTTTTTTGTAACAATCAGTAGTATACGGAATTAATAAATATGTTATTGTATTTATAAAATAATAATGGAGGGTAAGATTATGTCAAAACAATTTACATCAACAAGTAAGGTGTGCGCAAATTGTGAATTCTGGGGTGGTGCGCGGACATTTAACCGTATCAGAAAATGTACGGAATGTGAAAGCCCGATGACAAAAGGAAAATGTCTTAACAAATCAAGTGGATGGGCAAACAGTCCAGGAAAGCAAGCTGATTCGAATTGTGCTAAATGGCAGAAATGGGGTGTGCTTAAATGATGAGAAATAGTTTATTTTCATTTGCAACAGGTGAATTATCACAGGATGCTTTTATTTGCTGGTGTGCTAATTGGGTTAACTTCAAAGACGATGAATCGGGTCTTTACGATATGGGTGTTGAATTCGTAAAGCTGGTATCGGGTGTCGAAAACATTGAAAGTGTTGTTGTGATGCAGCAGTACAAGAAGATAGATGTGTTGCTCCTTATCAACAACAATACAGCGGTAATTATTGAAGATAAAACCTTTACTGGTGAACACAGCAATCAGATTAATAGATACAAAGATATTGTACTTAATGAAATAAATTCAGGAAATCTGAATCTTGATAAGCAGAATTTTCAGATTGTCACTACTTTTTTTAAAACTGGCGAATATTATCCGAATGATGTTAAAACTGCGGCTTACACAGATATAAATATAACCCGAGAGAATATGATGAAGCTTCTTGAAAAGTACATATCCAAGTCTGACATTATACGTGATTATTATGACAGACTTGATTATCTTGATAGGTGGTATTCCGAATACAAGGGATATTATAAAAAACAGGAATATGACAAAGCTTTCTGCGAAAACTGGGGACAGTATTGTTGTGCAAAAGATTTGTTTATGGGGAAGAAAATGCTCGGACAGTTTGCAGACAGAGATGTTATCATTGAAAGCGGTTCAAGCTATGGACGTCCATATACCTGGATATGGATGTGGGGAAAAACAGACTGGTACTGGCTTGGTTACAGGATCGATTCCGATAAAAAAGGCTATTTTATTTCTCTACGCTTATATAGGGAGTGCAAGAAAGCTGATAAATCCAATTCGATACTGTCAGAGAAAACGGAGATATTCAACAAGATTAAATCAGTGTTGAACGATGAAATTAACGCCCGCAAAATAGATTGTGTTATTGCAGGAAATCGTGCTTCATACAACGAAAGCGAACTAGGTAAATTTTATTTTGCTGAAACTGGCAATGACTTGCTAAAAAATAATCTTTATGATATTGTAGAAAAACTTGTTAAAATAATTGAAGCTGATTTTGAGATATGATGGATTTCGATAAAATAATAAAACAAGAATTCACCGATAATATCGAACTGGAGTACGGTATTATTCACGGCAATGAAAATATTGTTTTTATTAAAGCAGGAGCGGGTGGAAGTTTTTATGGATATGAGGACAAATATCTGAAAATGGCTCGGTTGCTTAACAGCATTAACGGTTGTACAGTGGTATGTGCATCAAATAATGATAAGACTTCCTTTGAAAGATATGATGTAAAAATAATTCAGGATTTCATTGCAGAAACTACTGCTCCGAAGCTGTATTACATAGGCGTTTCAAACGGTGCAGTGCAAGGAATAATGTCAGCTGCTGAAAAATATGATTTCGAGCATCTTCTTTTAATAAATATGCCGCTTATGATAAATTATCATAAGCTTATGCGTAAAATGGAACAGGTTGGAACAAGGATAACATTTGTATATGGAGAAAAAGACCCGTCTGCGTTTTATGTTCCGATGTTGCAGAACAGAATAAAAGAAAATGTAAATATTGAGATTGTACCTGGTGCAGACCATCAATTCAAGGGAATGTTAGATGAATTTGTCAATCTGGGGATTAAGGTTTTTTAGAAAAAGCAGTTTTGTAATTAATCGGGAAGCATTTTTGTTGATTAGCATTACTATATTCAGAAACTTGTACATAGTGATGATTAATAATATGAATACGAAAAGGGGGATCAGTTATGAAAAAATTTGATTATTTATTATTTAAACTGCATACTCTTCAAGGGGAAGATACATATTTCAAAACAAAGCTTATTGAAGCAGGCTTTTCTGAAAGCGATTTTAAAGCGAAAAATATGTGTACTTCCGAAGAATGTGGCGCCTGTTTTTGTAACTCTGAAGAATGTCCTTATATTTTTGAAATTGATTATCTTATATTGAAATCAGGCGATGAAAATCACGAGATAGACAATTCTTATCTGGATAAGGCGCTTATAGTTTATATAGGTGATGATATTCCTGCTATAAGAAAAATTATTGAGAAAACAGGTAAAGTGGTCAATGTTTTTAAAGACGAAACAGTGTTTTTTTATTTTCTGTATTGTGAAGTTTTGCAAAAAAAGGCCGGTGTGTTCCTCAAATTTGAAGTTGGGGAATTTTTGAATGAGTTTGCGTCGAATGCAGATGATGTAAAAATCATTGATTGTGTTGATTTATTTGAGCCTGTTGATATACGTGAGGAAACAGAAGCGTTTTCTTTCTGTACTCTTCCGGAAGAAGCAACAGCAAGTACAGCATCTATGTTGTTGGACAAAATATTAGAATTCTATCCGCATACGTTTCCGGCATGCTCGTTTTTCCATAATGAGCATTATTTAAGCAATTTTTTTTATGTGAGAAAAAATCCCTGATATAATTGGATACTGCCCTCACGCTTACAACAAAACAAACAGCATACCGACGTAAAATCGGTATGCTGTAATTTTTGGGGGCATAAGCCTTGATAATATTCTGCACTCGAGGTTTATTAACTGTTAAATTCAAAAAGAACTTTTTCAATTTTATCCGAAGCGGCAAAGAATGCGTCAACTACATCAGGGTCAAAAGACGTTCCCGAATCGTTTCGTATTATATCATATGCTTTTTCAAGAGGCATAGCATCCTTATAGCAACGCTTTGAGGTAAGAGCGTCAAATACATCTGCAACTGCCATAATTCTTGCACATAACGGAATATCATTTCCGCTTATTCTTTCGGGATATCCTGTTCCGTTCCATTTCTCATGATGATATGCTGCCATTTGTATTGCTATGTCAAGATAGCTGAAAGCACCCAAAGTTGCAGTTGCGTTTTTCAACATTTCACGTCCCGCAGAGGCATGGCTTTTCATAATGGTAAATTCATCATTATCAAGTTTTCCTGGTTTGTTGAGAATGGTATCGGAAATATGTATTTTTCCAATATCGTGTAGTGGTGCTGCAACTATCATATCCTTTACATATTCATCAGTAAGAATATCGCTGAATTTTTCGTTTTCACGGAGTTGTTCTGTAATTATTCGTACATAGTCTGCTGTTCGGCGGATATGTCCGCCTGTATTCTCGTCACGGCTTTCAACGATATCTGCCATAGTCATAATGATATTATGTTGCATATTGGAAATATTCTTTGCCTGTTCCTGTATCTGAACAATTTGATAATTCATATCATTCATTGTTTTTACATTTGCAAGGTAAAGCTGTTCAATTTCATCGCCTGAGCATATTTCAAGAGCTTTGAATTTTTTTAATGCTAAATTACGGTGTTCTTCCGTATCATATGCAAATTCCGACGCAGCGGCAGTCATACTGTTTATAGGAATTACGATTTTTTCGTTGATAAACCATATAATGAAAATATTCAAAACGACAAACATAGAGGCAGCTATTGCTGATAAGTTCAGTACGAAGGAATAAAGCTCATCCAGGTCAGCAGGCTCAGCATGATATTCAACCAAAGTTTCTTCCCCATATATTGTTCCGACTTCGGATAAATCATCGGACGTTTCATCAGGAGAAAGTATGTGGCTTGTTACTGTCAGACCATTTTCTGTGATTGTATAGTCAAAGGTTATTGTTCCGATTTCAGGAAACCCATCATCGTCGTCAATAGTAGTTCTATAAAAATCAATCTTAGTAATATGTATACGGTTACTTGTATTAGCAAGAACGTTTTTTAGCTGTGTATCATCAAAATTATATAAATCTTCTGTTGTTTTTATTTCTCCCAATTGTTTGCCGCACTGGAGATTTATTATGTCATCAATATAGAGTATGTCAATAACCATATTGTCAAGAATAGTTCTGTAATAATTGACACTTGTTAAAACCATACAAAAAGCTGCAAGAATCGCTGCTGAAACATTGATTATTATAAGAAGTCTATGTTTGATCGAACGTTTGCGATAGACAGTTTCGAGGTCAGGTTTTTCAGCCAGAAGAAGTTTTTCGGTTTTCTTTATGATACTGCGGCATATTAAAAGCAGAATAATCAGCAGAAGGTAAATGATCACAAGAGAGTACAGATATTCAGATAAAGCAAAGTTTATGAACAGGAGTCTGATTGAGAAAATGACTGTAAGAATAAGTGCGGCAGCAGAAATGTTTCTTTTCATTTCAAGAAAATTCTTTTTTCTGAAAAGTATACACGCAGCGGACAGCATAACATTAATAAGCATTAAATCGTTTGATTGAATTGCATTCATGGTATATGCACCTGTCAGCATGGCAGTGATTACACCAACGGCATTTCCTCCCAAAAGAGATGCACATATAGTTGCCCATGGGAGCAGGCTTGAGAAATGGAAGAAATAAATAAGTATGCTTACAATAAAAAAAGTCGTGTCATTTCCTAAAAATTCATATACAGGTTCAGAATCAATAAGTTTCATGAAAAAGGAACTTATATTTTCGGTAAATTCGAAAATCAGAATGTTTATTGCTGTGCATAAAAAAATTATTATTGCAGATGTGATATGCTTTTGGGTTATTTTCATACTCTATACTCCTTTAAAGCAATTGCTTACATGTGTTATAGTATAGCATAAATAAACAAGCTGTGTCAATTATTAGCAGCAACCAAAATAAGTTTGCAGTTGAAAGTTTTAGGAATTACATAGGCATATTGACAATAACTTTTAAGGTTAAATAATCTTACTGATAAATGGGGATTTATGTAAATATTGATAATTTGATGGTGTGTAGAAAATCGATTAAACAAAAAGGGATTGCTGCATCATACAGCAATCCCTTAAACTATATCCCAACCCCTACAAAATAACAAAAAATGTATTTTCTAATTTGCGACAACCATATGCACTGTGGACTTGGAGACCCCAAAGTGTTTAGCGGCAGCTCTTACAGTAGCCTTATTCTCCATTATATATCTCCCAAGAATCACAGCACGTTCCTCAATGTCCTGAACGGGTTTTGTTTTCAAACATAGTCACCCCTATACATAGTTATTCTTTCTATGTATATGTGTGGAGAGAAAGGTTAATTCGTTACTGTAGTAGAATTGTCAATTTGGGAAATCATTGTCATATTTTATTTTGCAGTACATCTTTTTAGGCTTATCCTGAATTACAAAATAATTTCACCACTTATTAAGTATATACAGCTGAAAATGCTTTCACTGGAAATAATATTTGCAAAAACAGACGGAACAGCAAGTGTAAACAACGATATTCCCATAGCGGTTGTTGTATCCGAGGAAAATTTGCTTATCGCTGCACAAATAAGCCCTATTAAGCATGTCGATGCGATTCTTACGGCAAAAAGCAGGACAAGATACTCGGATATGCTGATATACGGCTCAAAATCACGCATAAACATAAGACTTTGTATAGGTACGTCCAAATCGTTATATCCAAGCAGATTTCCTATCTGCACAAACTGAATAAGATGAATTGAAATGCAGATTATTGTACACACAATGCAGACAAGACTTGTTTTAGTCAATATCAGCATTTTTCTTCCACGGTAAGTACAGCGTTGTGTGTTATACATATTATTTTGTCTGTCGTACGCAAAAATCCCTGCTACTGCTCCGATAATGCCTATCAATATATATAACGATGCGCGGCTTCTTGTCTGCTTATCATACTGTAAAAGGAGTTCGTAAGAATAAGGTTCTATAAGATTTACAGCATTTCCTGTTCTTTGAGTGTACTCACAGCCGTCACAGATGTTATCAAACACAGGCATCAGCGTTTCTTTTTCTTCAATAGCTTTTTCCAGATACCGATAATATTTGTTCAGCGTTTCCTCGCTGTATGTTTCCTGAGACAGCAAATCATCTATTTTATCCTGGTAAGATGTGATTTTTTCTTCAATTTGTGTCATTTCTCCTAACACTTCCGATAGGGTTTCTTCTGTTATTATTCCTTTGAATTTGTCATACCATAATTGTTCTTTCGGATTTATCCTGCATATGTAGTCGTATTTCATAGCAGACGATAACGCAAGTAAAAACGCTGCCACCATAAATATCAGACCGCCTTGTTTAATAAGCAGTTTAAAGCTTTCCCAGCCCAAAAGCGTTCGCTGAAACGATATTTTTTCAAGCAGTCTGCTTGTTTTTTCAGAAATATTCTTCAAAAAGTTTTTCTTGTCCACATACATTTTTCCGTGAATAAAATATCCGACAAAAACAAGAATTATGCTCAAACTGAAACTAAAAACTATATTGCAGTTTAAAGCGGGAACGGCATTTCCGAATACATTTATATTTCTGCACACAGAAAGGAATTCTTCACAGTTTATAAGCGCAAAAATGTTTATGTATTTTAATACGTTGATTGTAGATACAGGTATTATAAGACTGTAAAAAAGCAGTTCGCAAACTACAAACAACGCTGAAGCTGTGTATGCAACTCCTGTTCCGAAAATGCTTATTAAAATATAAAATGTGAGTGCACAAAGAAAACAAGCTATAATCTTGAATAAAACTGATATAAGAATATATTCAGCTATTGTTATGCGGTAATGACACTGCATAAACTCAGGCAGGGATTGTATACTTCTTGAAAGGTCGCTGTTCCCGAACGAAATCGTTACGACAAGCAGATTGCTTCCATAAAGCATAATTCCTGCAATCACTGACGAAACTGCCAGTATTGCAACGCGCTGAAAATACAGCACACCTCTACCTTTTTGCGTACTCCTTACGAGATTTACAGTACCTTTCCTGCGTTCCTTTAGAAATCCGATTGAAATTATCAAAAGAAAGCTGAGCATTATAATATCGGAAAGCTTATGCTGCTGGAAAAGAACTATTCCACGATTATCTCCCGATTTTACTGTTATTTCTTCAAGCTTTCCATATGCCAGAGCCGTTTTTTCAATGTTGTCAGCAGCAAAGCTGTTCTTGTACATATTAAGCATTGACAGATTTACACTGTTTTCCTTTGTGTTTCTAAGAAATTCAGGGTATTCTGAAATGTAGCTTTCAAGCTCGTATCCCGTAAGAGTAATATCCTTTTCAGTGGCAAAGGACATCATAAAAAGTCCGATGTTTATTATAACGAGTGCTAAAAGAATGAAAAACGTTTTTCTGCCCAAAAGCCTTTTGAATTCATTCATGCTCGTCCCTCCGCATAAAAAAGATATACGTCCTCCAGCGTTATGTTGTCCACCATCTCAAAGCAGTCCGGCAGATTTTCCTCTGCAGCACGGAATACAAATCCTTCACTACGTCTTATAGTCTGACCCTTGCCGTATTTCTCTTTCATCCTGCTTACTTCCTCAAATGTGCCGTGGAACTCTCCGACTTTTCCTGAAATTTCGTTTATAAGCTCCGTCGGAGAGGCGAATCTCAGAAGCTCGCCCTTTTTCATTAGAATCACTTTTTCAGCAATACACTCAATATCGTCAACAACATGAGTTGCAAGCAGTACCATTCTGTCAACGGATATTTCAGCAATGTGGT
>SVNU01000080.1 GCA_015066715.1 Ruminococcus sp.
AAGAAAATAATACTTAAAACTGTGAGTGAATTCAGACTGTTTCCCCGTAAAAGGCAGTGTCTGACTGATAATAAGCAAACTGTTGCAGATAGTCTGCATAAAGCGCAGTTCTCCCCGCAAATTAAGTTGTAGTTTGAGAAAGCTTGAAATTTCGAACTTACAAATTCTATTTTAATTGCAACCATCTATAAATGGACTTTTAATCATAAATTTATGAAGTTGACAGGTACAGGGAAACATTATTATTTAAGTGACAAATTCATGCATAGAATTTTTTCTTTTTTGCTGACTTTTTTCTTTTCGAGAAAAGAAAAAAGTGTATGCATTCTTTTGTTACTTTTCTTGTGCAAGCAAGAAAAGTAAAGAATATAAATAGAAAGCTAAATATAAATATATATTCTTAATAAAATATGCGGAGTTTATTTTTATTTACAAGTGAAATAAACCGCAATATGGGTCCAGCGTCACGCTGGTAAATATAAATTTATTTTTTTACATTAATTTCCTCGCACCATATACATTTTTCATTAAACACAGTAAAAATATGTTTTTTTGTTTTTGTAAAAAGCTGTTGACACATTTTGAGATTTTTGGTATAATGTATTTGGAATATTTTTTTAGCTGTGACAGGAATAATTGCGTGTGTCATTCTTCAGAGAGAAAGCGTGAGTATGCTTTTTAAAGGTGTGCCGTGGTGAAAGCTTTCGTCTGACCTGCAAGTGCTACCCTTGAGCTTTCTGCCGAAAGGCGGACGTATTTTCTGCGTTAAGGAAATAAGAGGAAAGTGCGCAGAGCGTACTTTTGAATTTGGGTGGTACCACGAGCCTTTCGTCCCATTGCTGAGGATGTAAGGGCTTTTATTTTTTACAGCTGCAATTTTAAATCAAAGGAGTTATTATTATGAAATGGCGTGGAGTTAACGAACTCAGAGAAATGTATTTATCATTTTTTGAGAGTAAAAATCATACAAGACTTGCAAGTGCTTCCCTTATACCGCAGGGGGATAACAGTCTTCTGCTGATAAATTCAGGTATGGCACCGCTTAAAAAGTACTTTCTCGGACAGGCAACTGTTGCAAATAACAGAGCCACATCATGTCAGAAATGTATCAGAACACCTGATATCGAATGTGTAGGCAAGACAGCACGTCACGGTACATACTTTGAAATGCTGGGTAACTTTTCATTTGGTGATTACTTTAAAACGGAAGCTATACAGTGGGCATGGGAATTTTTAACTGTTACACTTGAAATTCCTGCTGACAGACTCTGGATTACTGTTTTTGAAAGCGATGATGAAGCAGAGGAAATCTGGATGAACAAAATCGGTATTCCGAAGGAAAGAATTGTACGTCTGGGAAGAAAGGACAACTTCTGGGAACACGGTTCAGGTCCTTGCGGTCCTTGCTCTGAAATTCATTTTGACAGAGGTGAGGAATACGGTCCTTTTGAGAATTTTGAACAGGCAAGTGACTGTGACAGAATTATCGAAATCTGGAATCTTGTTTTCAGCCAGTTTGACAGTGACGGAAAAGGCAATTATGCTGAAATGGAAAGCAAGAATATTGATACAGGTATGGGACTTGAAAGACTTGCCTGTGCAATACAGGGTGTTGACAATCTTTTTGAGGTTGACACTGTAAGAAACATTATGAATAAAATCAGTGAATTTGCCGGTGTCAAGTACAAGGAAAATGATAAGACAGACGTTTCACTCCGTGTTATCACTGACCACATCAGAAGTACTACATTTATGGTAGGCGATGGTGTTACACCTGCAAATGAAGGCAGAGGATATGTTTTAAAGAGACTTTTAAGACGTGCTGCAAGACACGGCAAGATGCTGGGCGTTAACGATGCTTTCCTGTACAAGGTTTGTGATACGGTAATTGATGAAAACAAGGACGCTTATCCGGAGCTTGAAGAAAAGAGAGAGCTTATCAAAAAGATTATCAAGCATGAAGAAGAAAGCTTTGCAAAGACAATTGACAAGGGTACGGAGCTTCTTAATCAGTTTATTGAAAAGCTTACAGCTGAAGGTTCAAAGGTGCTTTCAGGTGATGATGCTTTCAAGCTCAGTGATACCTATGGCTTCCCGCTTGACCTTACAAAGGAAATGGCTGCCGAAAAGGGTATTGAAGTTGATGAAAAGCGTTTTACAGAATGCATGGAAGAACAGAAGCAGATGGCAAGAAGCGACAGAGCTTCAAAGGTCAAGACTTCATGGAGTGATGACAACAGCGGTGATATAGATGCTGCTGCAACAGATTTCAGAGGATATGTGAACTTTGCATGTGACGCAGAGGTTGTTGCATTGTTTGCAGATTCAGCTGCGGCTGATGTTATTTCCGAAGGTCAGGAAGGTGTTCTGGTTCTTGATGTTACTCCTTTCTATGCTGAAAGTGGCGGTCAGGTTGCGGATACAGGTGTTATCAGAACTGATGATACAGAATTTGAGGTATACACAGTAACCAAGACTGAGAATGGTCATTTCCTCCATTTCGGTAAGGTTTCAAAGGGCAGCTTTGCAAAGGGCAATAAAGTTTCAGCTGAAATTGACAAGTTCAAGAGAATGGCAACAATGAGAAATCATACATGTGCACATCTTCTTCAGATGGCACTTCGTAAGGTTCTGGGCGACCATGTTCATCAGGCTGGTCAGCTTGTGGACGCTGACAGATGCAGATTTGACTTTTCACACTTCAGCGCTCTTACTCCTGAAGAACTTGCACTTGTTGAAAAAATCGTCAATGATGAAATCTTAAATGCAATTGAGGTTACAACAAAGGAACTTCCTATTGATGAAGCAAGAAAACTCGGCGCTATGGCACTGTTCGGCGAAAAGTATGGTGACATTGTAAGAGTTGTTGACATCGGCGGACAGTCAATCGAGTTCTGCGGCGGTACTCATGTAAAGAATACTTCAAATATCGGTCTTTTCAAGATTATTTCCGAAAACTCCGTTGCTTCAGGTGTAAGAAGAATTGAAGCTGTAACAGGTATCGGAGTTTTACAGGCTATGAACGAGCTTCGCAGGAATATTTCAGATGCGGCAAGTGTACTTAAAATTGCAAATCCTGTTAAGCTTGCTGAAAGATGTAAGGCGCTTACAGAAGAACTCAGGGAAAAGGACAAGCAGATTCAGCAGCTTTCAAAGGAACTTGCTGGAAATCAGCTTGACGCACTCTTTAAGGATGCTAAGGAATATAACGGCGTTAAGGTTATTTCAGCTCTCCTCAATGGTACAAAGCCGGATATGTTGAGACAGCTTGGTGATAATCTCAAGGAACAGTCTGAAAATGTTATTGCAGTATTTGCAGGGGTTTCCGATGATAAGGGTACACTTTACTGTGTATGCGGAAAGGAAGCAGTTGCAAAGGGCGGACATGCAGGAAAAATTGTCCAGAGAATTGCTGCAATTACAGGCGGTAAGGGCGGCGGACGTCCTGACAGCGCAATGGCAGGTATCGGCAAGAATTATATGATTGATGAAGCACTCAATTCACTTGAAAGTATTGTGGGCGATTTCGTAAAATAAAATTAAGTTTTGCAGGTTTGTCATGGTAAGTCTTTGCCATGACAAACAGTGCATAGAAAGGAAAATGATATGGATTGCTTATTCTGTAAAATTATAGCCGGAGAAATTCCGAGTGACAAGGTTTATGAGGATGACATGGTTTATGCATTTAAGGATATTTCACCTGTAGCACCTGTTCATTACCTTATTATTCCTAAGGAGCATATTTCAGGTGCATCGGAAATTACAGCCGATAATTCAAAATATGTTGCACATATTTTTGAGGTTGCTGCACAGATTGCAAAAAAAGAAGGCTTTGCCGATGGATTCAGAGTTATAACAAACTGCGGTGAAGCAGCAGGTCAGACTGTACATCATCTTCATTTCCATCTTCTCGCAGGCAAGCAGATGGGTTGGAGCAGTGACAGTGCAGTTTAATGAGGTGATATATGAATACATACAGATTAGAGGTTGCGGGGCTTACAAGAGAGCTTCCGATTTGTCCGCTTAATGAAAAAATTGACATTGCGGCTTTTATCATGTTTTCAGATGTTGAACTGACAGTTGCGGCGTCCGAAGCGCTTCTTAAAAAAGTTCCTGAATTTGATGTTATATTAACTGCTGAAAGCAAGGGTATTCCGCTTGGTTACGAAATGTCAAGACAAAGCGGCAAAAAGTACATAGTCGCAAGAAAATCCGTAAAGCTTTATATGACAAATCCTGTTTCAGTGGAGGTTAAATCCATAACTACTGCGGCGGTACAGACATTGTATCTTTCAGAGGAGGATGCGGCAGAGCTTAAAGGTAAGAGAGTGCTTATTGCCGATGATGTTATCAGTACCGGTGAGTCGCTCAATTCCCTTATTGCTCTTGTAGAAAAGGTAGGCGGAATTGTGGCAGGAAAGGCAGCTGTACTTGCGGAAGGTGATGCAGCTGACAGAGATGATATAGTATTTCTTGAAAAGCTTCCGCTTCTTTTTAAATAATTGAAACGTAAAATAGTATATGTTGCAGCAGCATGGGCGGTTGGTTTGCTTACCGCCTCAATTCTGCCGCAGATGTATGATTTTGCTATTATTCCGTTTATTATGATACTGTCTGCACTGATGAAGTTTCTTTTTAAGTTTCGTTTAAAGGAAATTCTCACAGTGCTGATAGTTTTTATTATGGCTCTGAGTCTTTACAGGGGTTATGATAATTTTGTCTGCCGTAAAATTACAGCTTTTAACATGCAGGAAATTTCCTTTGATGGAAAAATCACGGACATATCCGAGCATACGGGTGATAAATGTACATATTACGCAAAGGGGAAAATAAACGGTAAGTATAATGCAAAGATTACAGTTTATGCTAACCTTTATAACTGTACTGTAAGTGACCGTATTGAGTTTACCGGTACTGCGGAAGTACCTGAAAACGATTACCTTTTTGAAGGGTGTGATTATTATAAGTCGCAGGGGATTTTTCTCACATGCTTTGATGTGAAATCCCTTGATATAACTCCGGAAAGAGGGTTTTCGCTGATGCGGCTGAATTATGAGTACAGGCAGAAGGTTACAGAATTTATTAACAGAAATCTTCCAAAGGCTCAGTCATCCATGCTTTGCGGGATGCTTTTCGGAGATAAATCCGGAATGGATGAGAATGACAAAACACTTTTCTACAGAACAGGCATAGGACATGTAATGGCTGTTTCGGGACTTCATCTTGTATTATTCTGCGGTATTTTTTCATTTATATTTGATAAGATAAAGCTCGGACGAATAAAGAGATTTGTTTTTCTTGAAATTCTGATGGCCGTCTTTGCAATATCAAGCGGACTTTCTGATTCGGTACTTCGTGCGTCACTTATGATGACGCTGCTGAACCTTGCACCGCTGTTTTTCAGAAAAGCCGATACGTTGAATTCCATTGGTGCTGCATTTATCATACTTACTTTGATAAATCCCTTTTCAATTACAAATCCGTCTCTCGTGCTTTCTGTTACGGGAACATTCGGAGCAGGCGTATTTGCACCTTTCCTTACGAAAAATATGAAGGAAAACACGTTTATAAAACGGCAGTTTAAAAATGCTGTTTACATGTGTCTGGTTTCACTTGCGGTTACCCCGTTTTCACTGATATTTTTCGGAGAAAGCTCGTTTGTGTCACCGGTTGCAAATGTTTTTCTGACCCCTTTATGCATGGCGGCGCTTTTTCTTGCTATTATTGTCTCGCTGACATTATACATAAATCCTGTGTTCTTGATTAAAGCTGCAGGGGCATTATGTGAGCTTGTAATGCTTTGCGTACGTTTTATCGGAAAACTGAAGTTTTCCGGAATGAATTTCGGCAGTGAAATAAAATATATATCAGCGGCAGTTGTTTTACTTTGTGCTGTTGTTTTTCTGACATTCAGAACACGTAAATCGCTTGTTATATCGGTCATAGCTTCCGCAGTGGGTTTTGTGGTATTTTCGTCTGTTAATACGTTTGTGAATTCGGATAAGCTCAGTATTGCACTGCTTGGAGATAAGGGTATAGATGTAATTGCTGTGGTAAAAGGGCGGACATGCAGATATTATTGATATTTCAGGCAGAAAGAAAAATCCGGACTATGCTTTGAAATTCCTTCAGCAAAACAATATCAGCAGTGTTGACAGTATTATTATAAAATCAAATCCGTTGCAGGCAATGTCGGCTTATGATAATGGTTTTGAGCTTGTTGATACGGACTCTGTAATATTGCCGGAGGATACATTTATACGTGATGATATGACAGTTTGCGGTGAAAAGCCGGAATTTTCAGACTTTGAGAATTTTGTCGGTGAGTGGGAAAATATAAGGATACAGATTAATGATACGAGAATTTTCATAAAGTACGGTGATTTTGAATTCGTATGTGACAGTGTGTGCAATGATACCGAAGCTATGGTTTATGCCGAGTACGAAAATATTTTCAATCCTCCGAAGGCAAGAGCACTGATTGTACCGGAATATGAAAACACTTATGGATTTGAAAATCTTGTTACAGAAAGAAATGTGCATATAATTGCGGATGAAAAGGGCGATTTTCGGATAGGAGGTCTGTGATATGCCGCAGATAAATTCAGCGGAGCTGCTGAAACAAATAAAGTCGGGTGAGCTTTCAAATGTCTACTACATTTACGGCAGGGATATTATGACCATCGAAAATGCCGTAAAGGCAATTTTAAAAAAAGCTCTTGGCAAGGACTGGAAGAATAGTTACACTAAAATTGAGGGCAAAAATATTGATATAGGCAATCTTGTGGATACACTTGAAATCTGCCCGATGTTTTCCGAATACAATGCCGTACTGGTAAATGACCTGAATGCAGAGGAGCTTTCGGCAGACAAGCTTTCGCAGCTTATTGATTCCATTGAAAATATCGCAGACTTTACATTGTTTATTATTGATATAACAGGTTTTGATGCAGCAGGCGGAAAAAAATCAATAAGTGGTAAAAACAAAAAGCTTGCAGATGCAGTTGCAAAACGTGGAATTGTATGCGAGTGCGGCGTTAAAACCATGTCTCAGATGGTAAAGAGTATTACTGATGGTGCTGTAAAGCAGGGGTGCAGCATTTCGGGAAGGAATGCCCAGATGCTTGCAGAGTACTGTCTTATGGATTCCATGCAGATTACAAATGAGCTTAACAAGCTTTGTGCCTACAGAGAAGGTCAGGAGATAAGGGCGGAGGATATTGAAACGCTTGTTTCCGGACAGATTGAAACCGATTCCTTTAAGCTTGCAAGAGCTGTTGTTTCGATGAATTCATCACAGGCATTCTTTCTGCTTGATGACCTTCTGAACAAGCGTAATGAACCTGTTGCTGTCCTTTCGGCAATATCTATGTCATTTCTTGACCTTTACAGGGCAAGAACGGCGATGACTGTCAATAAGCGCACAAATGATATTGTGGCAGATTTTGGATATAAGGGCAGAGAATTTGCTGTAAATAACGCATACAGGGATTGCCGGAGAATTTCCCTTGAAAATCTGCGTAGGTGTATCTGCATATTAAGAGATACTGATAAAAAGCTTAAAAGCTCATCCGGAAGCCAGAGAATTATTCTTGAAAAGGCGCTGACGCAGATGCTTGTTGCGGCAAGGGGATAAAGTTATTTTGAATTTACAGGGAGATAAATATGATAAAGCTGAGTCAGGCGGTAGTTGTTGAGGGGAAATATGATAAGATTACCCTTTCTTCAATTATCGATGCTGTTATTATTGTTACGAATGGCTTTGGGATTTTCAAGGATAAAGAAAAGCTTGAGCTTATAAAGTATTACGCCCGTACAACAGGCATTGTAATTATGACCGATTCAGACCGGGCGGGTTTTATTATAAGGAATCATATAAAGGGTGCTGTTAAAAACGGCAAAATAAAAAATGTTTATATTCCCGATATTATGGGAAAGGAAAAGAGAAAGATTAAACCCTCTGCCGAGGGAAAGCTTGGTGTTGAGGGAATGAACAGGGAAATTATACTGAAGGCACTTGAAAAAGCCGGTATTACGGCTGCCGAAGCCTGTCATAACGCTGAAAATCTGATAACAAAAACAGACCTTTTTGAGCTTGGATTATCAGGCGGAAAGGACAGCAGTACACTTCGGAGAAAGCTTCTTGTACATCTGAAGCTTCCGTCGCTTTTATCGGCAAATTCAATGCTTGAGGTTTTAAATACTATGATGGATAAGGAAAAACTCCGGAAAATTATGGAGGAACAGATAAAAGGGGAGTAATGAATGGTTTTTTCAAGCGTAATGTTTATGTATTTTTTTCTTCCGTGCGTGCTTCTGCTTTATTATGTATCACCTGAAAAATTCAAGAATCTGGTTATACTGGCATCGGGACTTTTCTTTTACGCATGGGGAGAGCCGGTATATGTTTTTTTAATGTTGCTGACAACGTTTGTTGACTATATGGCAGGGCTTTTTATTTACAAATATGATAATCAGCCCAGAAAACGTACGATGGCACTTTTAAGCTCGCTTATTATAAATCTTGGGATACTTTTTGTATTCAAATACAGCGGATTTGTTGCGGGCATTTTTGGAATAGATGTCGAATCGCTGCCGCTTCCGGTGGGAATTTCCTTCTATACATTCCAGAGCATTTCCTATACAATTGATATGTACATGAGAAAGATAAAGGTTCAGAAAAGCTTTATAAACTATGCAGCTTATGTAACGCTGTTTCCACAGATTGTGGCAGGACCGATTGTCCGGTACGAGGATGTTCAGAATGAAATAAACCACAGAAAAATCAATGGTGTGCTTATCGGTGAGGGTGTCGGAATTTTTATCAAGGGTCTTGTGAAAAAACTGTTCCTTGCAAACAATATCGGAATGCTCTGGACTGAAATCAAGGCTATGGATTATTCAGAGATTTCCGTTGTTACGGCATGGCTTGGAATACTGGCGTTTACCTTCCAGATATACTATGACTTCTCGGGTTATTCCGATATGGCAATTGGGCTTGGAAAAATGCTCGGCTTTAACTTTCCGGAAAACTTTCGTCATCCCTACATTTCAAGAAGCATTTCCGAATTCTGGAGAAGATGGCATATCACTCTGGGTTCGTGGTTTCGCTCCTATGTTTACATTCCCCTTGGCGGTAACAGGAAGGGTACAGCCAAAACCCTGCGTAACCTTCTTGTTGTATGGGGACTTACGGGACTGTGGCATGGTGCGAGCTGGAATTTTATCCTCTGGGGGCTTTATTTCGGCATCATAATTATTATCGAAAGACTGTTCCTTGGAAAGAAGCTTGAAAGGGTAAGACCATGGGTCAGCACTGCCTATACGTTTATTCTTGTGGTTTTCGGATGGGTGCTGTTTGATACAAATACTCTCGGAGACGCAGTAAGCTACTTTGGTGCAATGTTCGGTGCAGGTTCCGGATTTGTCGATTCACTTGCTGTATATGAATTTAAAAATTACTTTATTCTTTTTGTTCTTTGTGCAGTGGGAAGTACGGAATTTCTTTCCAATACACTTAAAAAGCTTCACAGCAAAAAGAATACCTCAAAGCTTGTATACTATGCAACACCTGTTGTTCAGGCGGCACTTCTTCTGATGTGTACTACATATCTTGTTGATGCAACATACAATCCGTTTTTATATTTCAGATTCTAAGGGGTGACAGTTTATGATGCAGAAAAAACAACGTATTATTTCAGCAGTAATTTTTATTGCAGTAATATTTCTGATGCCGGTTATATTTATTTTTTCGGATAAGGAATCATTTTCGGCAGAGGAAAACAGAAGCCTTGCAAAAAAGCCTGAATTCTCTTTTTCGGCGATTGCGGACAAAAGCTATATGAACGATATGGACAGTTACCTTTCAGATAATTTTCCGAACAGAATCGGATGGGTTAAAGCGAAAAAAACATTTGACCGTCTGCTTGGAAAAACTATAATAAATAATATTTATCTTGGGGATGAAATGCTTATAGAAAAGCTTCCGGAGCCGGATTATGATGAGGTTGACAAATCAATTGAAGCTGTGAATAAATTTGCACAGCATTATCGTAATACAAAGGTTTCCTTCATGCTTGCGCCTACTTCGGCAGGTATTTATACCGACAGACTTCCTGCCTCCGCACCCCAGCTTAACCAGAGAGAATTTATCAGTGAAACTATCAGTAAGCTCAGCTCTGATGTTGGAGTAATTGATATTTACGAAACAATGATTTCTGAAAAGGACAATTACATATATTACCGTACAGACCATCACTGGACAAGCTATGGCGCTTACTGTGCTTACAGGCATGCTTCGTCAAATCTCGGCTACAATGCTGTTGCTGAGGATAAGTTTGATATCGAGCATGCTGACAGTGAATTTACAGGGACATTTTACAATAAATGCTTTTATGACGGTGTAAAAAAGGATATAATTGATATTTACACTATGCCGAACGGTAATATGATTACATCCGTTACAATGAATGACGGTACCGGTGAAACTGCTGCCGAGGATATTTATTTCAGAGAATATCTTGATGGCAGTGATAAATACTGTGTGTTCTTAGGTGAAAATAAGGCATATACAAATATTAAGACCGATTCCCTTAACAGGAAAAAGATACTTGTAATAAAGGATTCATATGCAAATTCCTTTATTCCGTTTCTTGTAAATCATTATTCGGAAATTGCAGTTGTGGATTTGAGATATGTAAAAACATCTCTTACCGAATATGTAAATCCCGACAGTTTTGACCAGACATTGTTTTTGTATAATGCTTCAACATTTTCAGAAGAAACAAATGTTAAAATGGCAGGTTTTTTTGAGTAAAAATATACCGTACAGAAATTATATCTGTACGGTCAGTTTGTCGAAAAAGTCGTTTTTGGAATTTCAAACCAAAAGTTTTTTGGTCCAGCAATTTTTCAAAAATGCTGGCGGAATCCAAAGGCAGAGCCTTTGGTC
>SVNU01000081.1 GCA_015066715.1 Ruminococcus sp.
TTAAAGATAGCCGGTGTTTATGGCGTAGAGGTTCCACCTGTTCCCATTCCGAACACAGAAGTTAAGCTCTTCAGCGTAGACGATACTTGGTTGGCGACGACCTGGGAAATTATATCGATGCCGGCATGAATATTTGGGCCATTAGCTCAGTTGGTTAGAGCAACCGGCTCATAACCGGTTGGTCTGGGGTTCGAGTCCCTAATGGCCCACCAAAATAGGGGTATAGCTCAGCTGGTAGAGCAGCGGTCTCCAAAACCGCGTGTCCCGAGTTCGATCCTTGGTGCCCCTGCCATTAAAGTCCGTTATTCAAAACGGACTTTTTTGTATTTATAAATATTATTCATTATAAATGGTGATTCAATATGAGCAACAGAAGAAAGATCACAATATATATAGCTTTACTGCTTGTCATTGTATTGTTGATAATAAAAATTAATATTCCGTGCAGGATTTATCAGTTGCCATTTTTATATGGAATTATACATAATGTAGAGCAAACAGAAATTCCCGCAGAAATGCATCTTAATAAAGATGATGAATTATTTGAAATCCGAAAGGCTTTTATTGATTTTTCAAGCTATAAAGCAGAACTTTCTTTATGTATTCATGCTCAGAATCAGGATGATATAATTAATCTTATTGTCGCAGAGGTTTCTGATTATCTGGTTAACCATCCAAACGCATTTTTAAACAAATGCAGGATTGATATTTTCTTATTTGACATGGGACGCGAGGTTATCAAAGCATGTAATTATAGCAGTGATGGGAATATTAATAATAAACCATATACATTTATATTTGTTTCAGAAGAATAGTAAAAAGCTTCCAGCATTAATTTTAACAATAAATTATATTGGAAAATTTACAACCAATAATTAACCATTTATTATAAAAAGATTTGTTTATTTTACCATTGACAAAAGCTGTTGTAAAATGATATTATGATAAAAGCATATCATAATGATATTGCATATATTTTTTATAGGAGTGACAAAATATGAAAAAGGCAAAAAGAATTATTTCACTTGTTCTTGCAGCAGTTCTTTCAGTAGCATCTTTTGCAGGCTGCGCTTCAGGTGAAAAAAGCACAAATATTGTTATTGGCGGAAGCGGACCTCTTACAGGTTCAGCTGCACAGTATGGTATTGCAGTAAAAAATGCAGCACAGCTTGCTGTAAATGAAATCAATGATGCCGGTGGCGTAAATGGAACAAAGTTTGAACTTCATTTTGAGGATGACGAAGCTGATCCGGGTGATAAGGCTGTTAACGCTTACAATGCACTCAAGGATAAGGGTATGCAGGTATTTCTTGGTACTGTTACAACAGGTTCATGTCTTGCAGTAATTGAAAAGTCAAATGCCGACAGAATTTTCCAGTTTACACCTTCTGCTTCAGCGGCAGATGTAATCAAGAATGATAACTGTTTCCAGATTTGTTTTACAGACCCGAACCAGGGTAAGGCTTCAGCTGATTATATTGCTGAAAATGGTATTGCTAAGAAGGTTGCAGTAATATATGACAGTTCTGATGCTTATTCATCAGGTATTTACAATACATTTGTTTCACGGGCAAAGGAAAATGGTCTTGAAGTTGTTACAGAGCAGTCGTTTACTAAGGACAGTAAAACTGACTTCTCAGCTCAGATAAGTGCTGCTAAAACAGCAGGTGCAGAGCTTGTATTCCTTCCAATCTACTATCAGGAAGCTTCACTTATTCTTTCACAGGCAAAATCAGCAGGCTACAGTCCTAAGTTCTTTGGCTGTGATGGTCTTGATGGTATTCTCACAACAGAAAACTTTGATGCATCACTCGCAGAAGGCGTTATGCTTCTTACACCATTTGCCGCAGATGCAGATGATGAGGCTACACAGAAATTCGTAGAAGCTTATAAGGCGGCTTATGGTGAAGTTCCTAACCAGTTTGCTGCTGATGCATATGACGGTGTTAAGATTATTGCACAGCTCGTAGAACAGCAGAAGATTACTCCTGACATGGACACATCAGAAATCTGTGATAAGCTTATTGCTGCAATTACAGCCAGTGATTTTTCATACAATGGTCTTACAGGTGAAAACATGCAGTGGGATGAATCCGGTGCAGTTTCAAAGAATCCAAAGGCAGTTATAATTAAAGACGGTGCTTATTCTGCACTTGATTAATTATCAGTATTTTGTTAAATTAGAGCATACCATATTGGTATGCTCTTGGTTTATCTACTATCTTTTCTCTTGTTTTGACTATGCTGATTTAATCGGCACGGAAATAAAATTGATATTTTTCTACAGACCAAACTATAAATATATGCTCTGTTTCTCTAAAGTAAAAAATCTCCTTTTGCACTTATACAAAAGGAGATTTTTAATTTATGAAATTTTATTGTATCTTGTAATTCCGGATTCTGCCCCAATTCTTAAAAGTCTGTTATATTTAGCAACCCTGTCTGAACGGCAAGGTGCACCGGTTTTAATCTGTCCGGCATTTGTACCTACTGCAAGGTCGGCAATTGTTGTATCCTCTGTTTCGCCGCTTCTGTGTGAGATTACTGCACGATACCCTGATGAACGTGCCATTTTAATTGCATCAAGAGTTTCGGTAAGTGTACCAATCTGATTGAACTTGATTAAAATTGCGTTGGCAACATTTTCTCTGATTCCTCTCTGAAGATGCTTTGTATTTGTTACAAACAGATCATCGCCAACAAGCTGAATTTTCTTTCCAAGCTTTTCTGTAAGCTTTTTCCAGCCGTCCCAGTCATCTTCACCGAGTGCGTCCTCAATCGAACAGATAGGATACTTTCCTACAAGCTTTTCCCAATAAGAAATCAGCTCATCTGCTGTAAAGTCAACTCCTCTTTTAGGAAGATAATATTTACCGTTTCTGTACCACTCGCTGCTTGCAGCATCAAGAGCAATTTTCACCATATCTGTCTTGTAGCCTGCCTGATTTATTGCTTCAAGAATACATTCGATAGCCTCCTCATCAGAGCTTAAATCCGGTGCAAATCCTCCTTCATCACCAACTGCTACCGAAAGACCTTTCTTTGAAAGAACATTTTTCAGGCTGTGATAAACCTCAGTACCGACTCTGAGACCCTCTGAAAAGCTTGACGCCCCGACAGGCATAATCATAAATTCCTGAATATCAATATTGTTTGAAGCATGTGCACCGCCGTTTAAAATATTCATCATAGGAATCGGCATAATGTTGCCGGAAACACCGCCGATATATCTGTACAGCGGCATTCTGTAATGCGCTGCAGCTGCCCTTGCAGTGGCGAGTGAAACAGCAAGTATTGCGTTTGCTCCGAGGTTTGACTTGTTTTCAGTTCCGTCAATCTGACACATAAGATTGTCTATAAGTGTCTGGTCAATGGTTTTAGCCTCCACAACAGCTTTTCTGATTACCGAATTTACATTATTGATAGCCTTTGTAACGCCGTTTCCACAGTAACGCTTTTTATCCTTGTCACGAAGCTCCACAGCCTCATGAACCCCTGTAGATGCCCCTGATGGCACAACCGCAACCCCAACGCTTCCGTCTGACAGTAAAACCTCTGCCTTCACTGTCGGATTACCCCTTGAGTCAAGAACCTCATAACCTCTTACATTTTCAATTCTTGTATTCATTTTAGTTTTTCCCTCCATTATTTGTTGTGTATGGTGAAAGTGCAATCCTTATAAAATACCCCTGTGGATGAGAACATACAGGACACGCTTTTGGTGCCTCCGAACTTTTCGTAACATATCCGCAGTTCAGGCATACCCATTCTTCCTCAACATCCGAAACAAACAGCTTTTCCTGCTCCATTAGCTCTGCAAAAAGCTTAAAACGCTCTGCATGAGTTTTTTCAATTTCGGCAATAGCTTTGAACTTTGCACCAATCTGAGTAAATCCTTCGCTGTTTGCTACAGCTGCAAAATCAGGATAAACAGGATCAAATTCATCCATTTCATTATGATGTGCGGTCTGCAGAAGCTTTAAAACATCATCATATACATCAACAGGATAATCACCGTCAATTTTAATTGTCTGACCGGCAAGCTCTTTTAAAAAGTTATAGAATATTTTAGCATGCTCAAGCTCCTGCCCTGCTGTAAACTTAAAAACAGCTTCGATAACAGGAAGATTTTTCTGTGCTGCAGCTTCCGCCGCCATTGTGTATCTGTTTCTTGCCTGACTTTCACCGGCAAACGCTCTCATAAGGTTTATTTTTGTCTGACTTTCATTTAAATTCATAAAATCCTCTCCTTATATTTGATATAACTATTATTTTCCAAAGTAATACTTTTTATTCAGATAGAAAAGATATTTTAAAAATCGGTATTTCTATTGACATAAATTTGCGTTTAATGTATAATAAAAAGAGTATTTATCAGAATGAGAGGAAATTAAAAATGTCAGATATTATTAAAACAAGATTTGCCCCTTCTCCGACAGGCTTTATGCATATCGGAAATCTCCGTACAGCACTTTATTCGTATCTTCTTTCAAAGTCACAGAACGGAAAGTTCATTTTAAGAATTGAAGATACTGATCAGGAACGTTTTGTTGAGGGCGCAACAGATGTAATTTTAAAAACACTTGAAATGACAGGTATAGATTATGATGAGGGTCCGGGTGTCGGAGGCGAAAACGGACCTTATATCCAGAGTGAAAGAAAGAATATTTATATTGAATATGCAAAAAAGCTTGTGGAAAGCGGACATGCGTATTACTGTTTCTGTACTGCCGAACGTCTTAAAGAGCTTCATGACAAAAACGATTTCGGCGGTTATGACCGTCACTGCCGTGACCTTTCACCTGAGGAAGTTGCTAAAAATCTTGCTGAAGGAAAGCCTTATGTAATCCGTCAGAAAATGCCGCTTACAGGTAAGACTTCATATGTGGATGAGGTTTACGGTGAGGTTGAAATTGACAATACAGAGCTTCAGGACCAGATCATGATAAAGGCTGACGGCTTCCCGACATATAACTTCTGTCATGTAGTTGACGACTACCTTATGGGCGTTACACATGTTGTAAGAGGCAATGAATACCTTACTTCAACTCCGAAATACTGTCTGCTTTATGATGCATTCGGCTGGGAACGTCCTCATTATGTTCATCTTCCGCTTCTTATGGGTAAGGATGCAGATGGCAATGTGTCAAAGCTTTCAAAGCGTCATGGTGCTGTAAGCTTTCAGGACCTTGTTGAAAAGGGGTATCTTCCGGAAGCAATTGTAAATTATATTGCACTTCTTGGCTGGAGTCCTAAGGATTCAACCGAAGAATTCTTTACAATGGACGAGCTCAAAAAAGTATTTTCAATGGATATGCTCAGCAAGGCTCCGTCAGTATTTGATTACGAAAAGCTTAAATGGTTCAATTCGGAATATATAAAGAAGCTTCCTGCTGAAAAATATCTTGAAATGGCAATGCCGATTATCAATGAAAGCTGTGAAGATTATATTGACAAGGAAAAGCTTGCAATGCTTCTTCACACAAGAATTTCTGCATTTTCAGAAATCAGGGAGCAGATTTCATTTGTTCTTGAAAGAATTCCGATGTCATCCGACCTTTACACAAATAAGAAGAACAAGACAACTCCTGAAATTTGCAAGACTATTCTTGAAGAATGTCTGCCGCTTCTTGAAGCCCTTGAGGATTGGAAGAATGACAGTCTTTTCGCGCTTTTAAAGCAGTATGCAGCAGACAGTGAACGTAAAGCCGGCGCAGTAATGTGGGCAGTACGTATAGCAGTTGCAAGGCAGGCTGTAACTCCGGGCGGAGCAACAGAGCTTATGGAAGTTTTCGGAAAACAGGAATCAATCGAAAGACTAAAGCTTGCTATCAGTGAATTTTAAAAAATAACAGCCCCCTTCTAAAAAAGAAGGGGGCTGACATTTTTAGAAAATAATTATTTTTTTACTGTCTGAATATAATTCATTATTATTTCGACACATGTATCATATGACATTTTGCTTGTATCAAGACATATGTCATAATTACGTGCATTTTCCCAGTCGTTGCCTGTGTAATAGCTGTAATAGTCACTGCGCTGTCTGTCGGTTTTTTCAATAACTTTTTTCGCTTCCTTTTCACTGATACCATACATGTCAATGACGTTTTTAACTGCTGTTTCCATATCGCAGTAAATGAAAATTCTGATAAGCTCATCCTTACCCTTTAAGATATAGTCGGCGCATCTTCCAACAATTATGGCAGATTCTCTTTCAGCAAGCTCCTTGATAACCTTTGCCTGAAAATTAAAAAGGTTCTTATCTGAAACAAAGCCCGAATCATCAGGCTTCAAAAGCTGTCCCTTATAAACGCCGTTTTTCCTTAAAAATGCGCCTTTAAGCTTTTCATCCACTCTGCCGAAAAATGCTTCGTTGATACCGCTTTCCTCACTTGCAAGCTTTATAAGGTCCTTGTCGTAATACTTATAATTCAAATCCTCGGAGAGCATCTTGGCAATTGTTCTGCCGCCGCTGCCCATTCCTCTTGCTACTGTAATAATCTGTGCCATATAAACCTCCATTCTGACGCTTTAACCGGCAATACGGATACCTGTTAGAAGTAGAATTTCCTATTCACCCAGATAAGCTTTTTTAACCGATTCATCATTAATAAGATCAGCCGCATTTCCTGAAAGAACTATCTTTCCGGTTTCAAGTACATATGCTCTGTCAGAAATAGCAAGTGCTTTTTTTGCATTCTGTTCTACAAGAAGAACTGTCGTTCCGTCCTTTCTTATAGACTGGATAATATCGAAAATCTCGCTTACCATAATAGGCGAAAGTCCCATTGACGGCTCATCCATAACGATAATATCCGGATTTGACATGAGCGCTCTGCCCATTGCAAGCATCTGCTGTTCACCGCCTGACAAAGTGCCGGCAATCTGATTCTTTCTTTCCTCAAGACGTGGGAAACGCTTATAAATCTTTTCAAGGTCAGCGCCGAAGTTTTCCTTGTCCTTTCTGATAAAAGCACCAAGCTTCAGGTTATCGAGAACTGTCAGCTGCTGAAAAATTCGTCTGCCCTCCGGAACGTGCGCCATTCCCATTTTTACTATCTTATGGGCAGGCGTTTTTGTAAGTTCAGTTCCGTTAAAAAGAATAGAACCGGATTTTGCAGGAATAAGACCTGTAAGCGTATGAAGTGTAGTGGTTTTTCCTGCGCCGTTTGCACCGATAAGTGCGATTACCTCACCCTTGTTTACTTCAAAGGATATGCCCTTGAGCGCTGATATCATACCATAGCTCACGCACAAATCCTTAATTTCCAATAAAGCCATTTTAACCGCCTCCTTATTCGCCGAGATATGCTTTTATAACTTCCGGATTACTTAAAACCTGCGTTGTCTCACCTTCACACAGAAGCTGTCCGAAGTTGAGTACAGAAAGCTTTTCGCATATTCCCGAAACAAGACTCATATCATGCTCGATAAGAAGAATTGTCATATCAAAATTATCTCTTACAAATCGGATTGTATCCATAAGCTCCGCTGTTTCATTCGGATTCATGCCCGCTGCAGGTTCATCGAGAAGCAGCAGCTTCGGTGATGTTGCAAGGGCACGGGCAATTTCAAGCTTACGCTGTTTGCCGTATGGAAGATTTGATGCGAGAACATCCGCTTCACCGTCAAGGTCAAATACTTTAAGAAGCTCAAGCGCCTTTTTATCCATTTCCTTTTCTCTGCGGAAAAACTTCGGAAGTCTGAAAATTCCCGTTGCAGTGCTGTAGCTGTAATGATTGTGCATTCCTGTCTTGACATTATCAAGAACACTGAGCTGGTCAAAAAGACGTATATTCTGGAATGTTCTTGCTATACCGCAGTTACATATTTCTGAAGTTGTTTTTCCTGTAAGATTTACACCGTCTAAAGTTATTGTACCGTCAGTAGGCTTGTAAACTCCGGTAAGAAGATTGAAAATTGTAGTTTTCCCCGCACCGTTAGGTCCGATAAGACCATATAATGCGCCTTTTTCTATTTTGATGTTGAATTCATCCACGGCTCTCAGACCGCCGAATGAAATGCCTAAGTTCTTAACTTCAAGGAGCGCCATTTAATTTACCTCCTTTGATTTTCGTGAAAAGGTTTTTGCAAAAAGCTTCTTTGTTTTATCTGAATAATGATCAATATAACTTCTTATTTTCTTGTTGTTTGTAATTATCATCATAGCAATAAGAATAATTGAATAAATGAGCATACGGTAATTGTTGATGCTTCTTAAAAGCTCCGGAAGAAGTGTAAGTATTACTGCTGCAATAACACTTCCTCTGATATTTCCTATACCGCCGAGCACAACAAATACAAGTATAAGGATTGAGAGGTTATAGTCAAATTTTGACGCCTGAAGCGAATAAAGATTATGTGAGTAAAGTGCACCGCCGATACCTGCAAGAAAAGCAGTAAGACCGAAAGTAATAAGCTTATATTTTGTAATGTTAAGCCCTACTGACTCGGCTGCAATTCTGTTGTCACGGATTGACATTACTGCACGTCCTGTTCTTGAATTTATAAAGTTATAGCAGATTACAAGGGCTGCAAAAAGTGCAATAAATGCGATGGTGAATGTGGAATCATTCGGAGTTCCGCTGATACCAAGAGCACCATTTACAATCATTGTGCCGTCTGCTTCAAGATTTAAATCTGCCTGACTTGTAAGTGAAAAATGAACGCCCTTTGAATCATATCCAAGATAAAGTGCCGCAAAAACATTCTTTATGATTTCGCCGAAGGCAAGTGTTACAATAGCAAGATAGTCACCTTTAAGACGAAGTACAGGAATGCCTATAAGTACCCCGAAAAGTGCCGCAATTACGCCGCCTATCAGAAGCGCAAGGGGAAAACGGATATACGTCTGTGTAATGGTATCCTGTGTTACGAATGAAAACATGGCACTTGTATATGCACCGATGCACATGAATCCTGCCTGTCCGAGACTTAGCTCGCCTAAAATTCCGACAGTAAGATTCAGGGATACCGCCATTATGGAATAAACGCACAGCGGTACAAGAAGACCTGTAATCATACTTGTAAGACTGCCTGTGCCGTTGAGTATCTGTACAATAATAAATACCGCAATTGCCAGTATATAAGTTGTAAAGCTTTTTTTAGTTTGCGGTTTTAATGATTTAAGCTTCATCAGAAACAGCTTCCTTTCAATTATTTTATACTTTTTCGCTGATTTTCTTGCCAAGAATTCCTGTCGGCTTAAACATCAGAACAAGAATAAGCACGAGGAATACAATAGCATCAGCAAGCTGTGGTGAAATATAGGCTCTTCCGAGAATTTCAATAATACCTATGAGAATACCGCCTATCATTGCGCCCGGAATAGAACCGATACCACCGAATACAGCCGCTACAAACGCTTTGATACCCGGCATAGCGCCTGTTGTATTTGAAAGTGTCGGATAAGCTGAACAAAGAAGCACACCGGCTATAGCAGCAAGTCCTGCACCTATTGCAAAGGTGAGGGAAATGGTACTGTTTACGTTAATACCCATAAGCTGTGCCGCATCCTTATCCTCTGAAACTGCAAGCATAGCACGTCCGCTTTTTGTCTTGTTTACGAAAAGCGACAGCGCAACTACTATAACTATTGAAACAACAATGGCAGCTGTTGTTTCGCCGGCAATTACTATCTGTCCGTCAAAGAGTGAAATGTTCGGAATTTTTACAACAGATGTAAAATTCTTTGGTTTTTCCCCGAATATAAGAAGCGCCATATTCTGCAGAAAATAACTGACACCGATGGCAGTTATGAGAACAGCAAGGGAGGACGCTTGTCTTAGCGGCTTGTAAGCGACCTTTTCAATTGTAATTCCAAGTAAGGTACAGACAATAACCGAAATCAGAATTGACAGGTATGAATTAAATCCCATCTGCGTCATAAATACAAATACAACATATCCGCCCACCATTATGACGTCACCATGAGCGAAATTAAGCATTTTGGCAATACCGTATACAAGCGTATATCCCAACGCAATAACAGCATAGATACTACCAAGGCTGAGTCCATTTATAAGGTTATTCAAAAACCCCATTTGTGCAACATTCCTTTCAGAATTTATTTTTTGGATAATGTTTTTTTACCATACATTATTACTTTATTATATCACATTCTAAGCAGCATTTCAACATTATTAAATAAAGTTTAAGCAATTTAATCGCATTTATAAATTGTTTTTGGTGATTTTTAACAAATCACCTTTTCTGTTATAGTATTAATGAGAGTATATCTCACTGTATGCTCTCAAACTGTAGAAAAAGAAAAATTTAAATTTATCTTTCATACTTTCTGTTCATTTCTTTGCTTGCACAAAGAAACGAACCAAAGAAATGCACAAGCTTTTTCTTTTCTTCGAAAAAGAAAAAACTTGACCAAAAAGAAAAAATTCCTTACATGAATTTGTAACTTAAATAATAATGTTTCCTTGTACTTGGCAACTTCATAATTACAAAATTAAAAGTCCATTTTGCAGATGGTTGCAATTAAAATAGTATTTGTAAGTTCGAAATTTCAAGCTTTCTCAAGCTATAGCTTAATTTGCGGGGAGAACTGCGTTTTATGCAGACTATCTGCAACAGTTTGCTTTTTATCGGGTATGGTAGTTCTTTTAATGGGAAACAGTCTGAATTTTTCAACAGTATTAAGTTTTGATTTCTTTTTGTTTCTTTTTCTCATTGAGAAAAAGAAATGTATTTTTTGGTACTTTTTGTACAAGCAAAAAGTACATAATTTTAGAAAGATAAATATAAATATATATTCTTAATAAAATATGCGGAGTTTATTTTTATTTACAAGTGAAATAAACCGCAATATGGGTCCAGTACCCAAATGGTATTTGTGTTTCAATTCAAATCGAAGATTTGATGAAACACTGGCAC
>SVNU01000082.1 GCA_015066715.1 Ruminococcus sp.
CAAACAGAATGAAAACCAGAATTCCGATTGCAAAAATGCCCCACAGAATTTTAATTGCCTTTTTCATTTCAGTCACCCCATCAGTTGAATGTCTTCTTTATTATAATGAAAACCCGCTCAAAAGTCAACATTTCGTATAACGAAAATAACCTGCAGAGATTGCTCTTCACAGGTTATATATCTTATAATTAAGTTTATCTGCCCTTACTGGGATAAAAAATGCACTTTGTATTCTGACTTGCAAACCAGGTTGCTGTTTCTGATTTTATAGCATCAATTTCATCTTCAGGAAAATCGAAATCACCCAACCATATCAGCATTGTTTTTTCTTTAGTCGGTGCATATTCAACGATAGCCTCATAACTATGCTGTTCATCTGATACGGTAAGCACATAGTTGTACATAAAAACATTTTTCAGTGTAAATTTATACGCCATATGCATAACCCTCCGCAAATTATAATTTCGTCAGGAACTTTTCTATACAACTATTTACAAAATCAGGATTGTCAACATTGGAATTATGTGCAGCATCAGGAACCCATATAAGTTCTGTTCCTGTTCTTCGTGACCATTCTTTATTGTAACTTTTTACTTTACCCGTGTTATCTTTTTCTCCGACTAAAAGCAGGGCGGAACAAGGCAACTGCAATTCCACATTATCATTCAAAAATCCTGCGTACCCAATTCCCATCAAACGACAAAGCTCTGCTTTATCATAATCGCTGACCATTTCAAGCATATTCTCCTGTCCTGCTTTTGTAACAGCGTTTTGTTTTGCTATGGATACCTTAAGTATTTTCTCCGAAAAAGGTTTGCACATCCATTCAATCTGTCTTAACCACCACATATCTGATTTGGAATAATAATTTCCGAAAGGCGTTGAGTCAATGGAAACAAATCCTATTACCTTTTCGGGATACCTCAAAATAAAAGACTGCACATTATATCCGCCCATTGATTGTCCAATCAGCACAACTTTCTCTATCTGCAATTCGTTTAATATCTGTAACATCACCGTAGCTGCATTTTCGTATGAAAAATCGGAATACGGCCTTGATTTTCCGTGTGCAGGTGCGTCCCATACAATCACGTTATATTTATCACGAAAGAACTCAACCTGTTTATTGAACATTGTGTGATTTGCAGTTAATCCGTGCAAAAGAAAAATTGTCCTTTTAGTCAAATCAATATCAGTATGCCAATAATATACTTTGCCGCGCTCAGACTCTGATATTATCTGTTTCATATTCCTGTACTCCAACATAAATTCTTGTTCGTCATTGACTTTATTATAATGAAAACCCGCTCAAAAGTCAACATTTCAGACAATGAAAACAACCTGCAAAGATTAGTCTTTGCAGGTTAAGTTATTTGATTAATAAACTGTAATTACTAACTTATCATAAAAGAAATACATTCACATTATCTAATTAAAAGAAATAGCAATTATCTTCACCAATTACTTCCGAAAGAATCTTCTTAATTTCTGCTCCATGTGGTGGCTCAGTTGTACCGCAAACTGTTCTAAGGCAACTTCTTTGAGTGCATATCTTAAACTGCCAACGATTGCTGTCCAATTCATCAACTGAATAGTCATCACAATCCCAGTCATCTATACACTTATATAAAACACTATACATTTCTTGTTTCTGTTGTTCAGACATTGGCCATATTCTGCCACTCATTAATGCACCACTGTCATAAAATCTCACATGAACTTCTGTTTGAAGCACTTTTGTTACAACCCTTAATACATCTTCTGTATTTTCCCAAGAAATAGTGCAACTGGTAATATGATTACCCTTGCTTTTTTCCATGCTATCACCTCGAAAATCACTGGATTTTACAAATTTACCTTTTTAATTTATTATAATAAACACCTACTCAAAAGTCAACATTTCTGATAATGAAAAGGTTATATACGTTTTTAATATAAAATTAACCCTTAACAAACCAAATCAGTCGTGATATACTAAAGCATCATAAATCATATGATGTTTATAAAATTTTTAAAGAAAGCGAGGTAATTGAATATGACACAGGCTATGATTAAAAACAACAGAATAAATATAATTACTTCGGTAGGTTTGAAGCAGCTTTGCGTATAAGTTTTTGCAGGGCATTGCTGTAATTTTTGTATAACGTAAGGATACCGAGCGTGGCTTGGTATCCTTTTTTATTTTTAACAGGAGTTGATACAGATGAAAGAAACAAGTATTTTTTTAAGCCTTGTTTTAAGGCACAAGCCCTCTGCGGCTGGCATTACGCTTGATGGGCACGGCTGGGCGAATGTTGATGAACTGATTGATGGTGTAAATGCAACTGGCAGATACACGCTGGATATGGCGAAGCTTGAAGAAATTGTCCGCACTGACAACAAACAGCGTTACAGCTTCAACGAGGACAAGACGCTTATCCGTGCAAATCAGGGGCACTCCGTCCCTGTTGATGTTGAACTTAAAAAGTGCGAGCCGCACGAAATTCTTTATCACGGCACGGCGGAGCGTTTTGTTGACTCGATTATGGCGGAGGGGCTGAAACCGAAAAGCCGTCTTTATGTTCATTTGTCGAAAGGCCTTGAAACTGCGGTGAATGTGGGTAGCAGACACGGCAAGCCTTTTGTGTTCAAGGTGAAGTCGGGTGAAATGCACCGTAACGGATTTGAATTTTTTCTGTCGGAGAATGGGGTGTGGCTGACTAAGGCTGTGCCTGCGGAATTTTTGGAGGAGTTGGACATTTTGAAAGGAGCAGAAAATGTCACCTAACAAGGCAATAGAACACGGCAAGGAACACCGCAGACCCTATCGCGGAAGTAAGGCGGTTGACTACACCTGCCGAAATCACGGCACTTGTGATTGGTGCAAAAGCAACCGTATGTACAACGAAAAACGTGAGCTTGAGAAAATGAAATGCAGACTTACTGACTTTCAACAGCACATCAATGAGTATTCCAACGAGACGGCGTGAATGTTATCAATTATTATTCAGCATTGCTCAACCTTTTGACACCCGCAAAATCAGCGGTATAATTAAATCAAAGAAAGGTCGTGAGCAGATGAAAATTACCAGAGAGCAAATCCGTCCCGAGCTTCGCCTGACGGGTACGGTTATCCGCAGGGTTATGCCGACGTTTACCGAAAAACAGCTTGTCAGTGCAAACAAGATGCACCGTTTTTTCAGCGAAGGCAGAAGCTTTTCCTTCAAGATAAATTCCGAACAGATTTACATTGACCGTCCCGACGGGACAAAACTCCGCCTTTGCGTTTACACTCCGAAAAACAAGCCTGCGTCATGCGTGGGACTTTTGTGGATGCACGGCGGAGGCTATGCACTTGGTCTGCCCGAGCAAGACATTCGCTTTATTGAGAATTTTATTGCCGCTGCTGACTGCACGGTAATTGCTCCCGATTACAGAAAATCCGTTGACGCACCCTACCCTGCGGCACTTGAAGACTGCTACGCCGCTCTGCTGTGGATGCGTGACAACTGTGAAAAATACGGCATACGCTCCGACCAGCTTTTTGTTGGCGGTGACAGTGCAGGTGGAGGACTTGCTGCTGCGTTGAGCCTTTATGCCCGTGACAAGGGCGAGGTTTCAATCGCATTTCAGATGCCCCTCTACCCTATGATTGACGACAGAATGATTACCGAGTCGTCGCAGAACAATGACGCTCCCGTTTGGAACAGCAAATCAAATCTTTTAAGCTGGCAGCTTTATCTTGGCGAGCTTTACGGAAGCGACAACGTCCCCGAATATGCCGCACCTGCTCGTGCGAAGGATTATAGCGACCTGCCGCCGACACTTACCTATGTGGGCGGGATTGAGCCTTTCCGTGACGAAACGATTGAATTTGTGAATCGTCTCAAAGCAAGCGGGGTAAAGGTTTCCTTTAAGCTTTTCAAGGGCTGCTACCATGGCTTTGACATTATGAGTCCAAGCTCAAAAGTGGGCAAGGCGGCTACGGAATTTCTTATCCGTGGATTTAAGTTTGCGGTGGAGAATTTCAGGAGGAAACAACCGTGAACACGCAGGAGTGCATTTTTGACAAGAAAGTGTTGCAACTGAAGGAAGACATATTAAAACAGACACCGAGTTTAATTCAAATATCACAACACACATCAAGATTTCTCCTTTGAATTATGCTATTATATTGTCGAATGGAGGGATAAGCCTTGCACGAATGGAACGAAGCAATACAGAAAATGATAGATTGGATTGAAGCAAACATTACTGAAAATCCTACACTCATTGAAATGTCACAGCAGATAGGTTATTCGCCGTATTATTGCTCTGTTCAGTTTCACAAAATCTGTGGTATGACAATAAAGAATTATGTGTCAGGCAGAAGACTTGCACTTGTGGCAGTTGCTTTGCGTGATACGGATGAAAGGATTATTGATATTGCTGTAAAATACGGATTTTCTTCACAAGAAGCTCTGACGAGAGCTTTTCGTAGTTTGTTTGGATGTACACCTGCAGCTTACAGAAGAAATCCCGTGCCTGTTCCACTTCCGATTTACAAGGTAGTAATCTTTCCTGAACATTATCAAAAACTGCACAAAGGAGAATTGAAAATGAGCGATAAAGTTTTAGCTGAGCCTATTGTAAAAATTCAGTATATTCCTGCACATAAGTACATCGGAATATGGGACACAAAGGCAGAAAATTACTGCGACTTTTGGGAAAACAATAACTGCGATACCGTATGCGGAATTATTGACAGTATGAACAATGTCTGCGACCCTATTGTTACAGGACACACAGCAGGCTGGTATTACAACGAAAATTGCGAACGCAAGTATTTTTACGGCACAGGTGTTCCTGCCGATTATAACGGAATAGTTCCAGACGGGTTTGAAATCCGTGAAATTCCTGCAAGCTACTATCTTGTTTTCAGTCATCCACCCTTTGACTTCCTCAAAGACAACGGCGAGGTTATGGGCAAGGTCGAAAATCTTGCGTGGAATTATAACATTGAAGAATACTGCGGTGGAAAATGGGAATGGAACGAACAGGAATGTCAGTGCTACCAACGACATTATCCTGAAGGATTAGGATATGAGGTCTTGAGGCCTATTAAGATGAAATGATAAAGAATAGCAACACCGCTATGCTGTTTAATCGCGGCATAGCGGTGTTTTTTTACTCTCTTATAAATCAGGCAATCATCTGAATGAAGCCGACAGCGAGGAATAAAAAAAGCCGTACTCGAATTTCTCCGAATACGGCGGTACATATTGGACTGTGCGACAAATTGAAATTTGCACCTTAGATTGGCAAGCCAAAAATACAGAATCTAATCCAATCAACAAATCCGTGTGCTATCATTGCAGATGTAACATCTCTCTTTTTCTGTAAAAAAGCAAAAACAAATCCGAAAACAACAATATACAGCACAAGAGATATCAACCATGACAATATACTTTCGATTATACCATTTGTCATACTAAAAAGCATATGTGGCAAAATATGAGGAACAATCATCATGAACCAACCTGTAAATCTTTGAAATCTGCTCTTAAGCTCTCCTTCTGCCATACTTAAGCAGAAAGCAAAAAATACACAACGAAATGCAACTTCTTCTAATATTGCCGGATCTAAGGATACTATCAGTGCTTTAATCACATTTGTTGGAACTATAGGATTATTTCCACGCATGAGAAGATAGTTGATACCACCCAAAACCATTCCACATGTAATGCCAATTATAATGCTTACAAACATATCTGTCTTTTTTGTATTTCAAATTAAATGTAAGGAATTCTTTCCGTATTTCTCAAATACACTGCAAGACGCACAGCAGGAAAGAAACAGAATTATTCCTTGAATTACTGTAAATGCATTAAATCTAAACATATTAGACAGCAAGTATAACAAAGTTAAAATAAAAGATATTAAAATATACTTTCTTTTCGGGAAATGATTTTTTGCCAATAATATCACCGAAACAATGAACGACAAAAAGGATAGTTCTAACCAAAGAAAATCCTGTTTACCTGTGTTAATACATATAATAAAATAACCTACAACATATAACAATAATACTATCCAAACTATTGAAAATCTCTTACACATATTTAATCCTCATACATCTGCAAATTCTTATCGGTCTGTCCGATTTTCTTCATTATACCACATTCACACCCCAAAAATAATACATACTTTCGTACAAGGTAAATAAATCATAGAAACGAGGTATCGTCAGTGGCAATCCACTTTTTGAAAAACGTAATAATCCGTGTCCATTCCGCCCCAACGGTAATCGCCGCTTTTCCATTCCATAATTAGATAATCTCTGCCGTCAGAATTGCGGATCTCGTATGCACAGGCGGTACTGTTCCACTTTTTCAGCATATAGCCTTTAGTCCAGCAAATCATATCATTCCTTTTTAATTATTAAAGAATGACTTGAGCAAGTGGCTCAGGGAGTAAAATAACATTTACATGGAGATTTATAAGTCTGACAAAACATAATCCTTATGGACACACTTTAGTATAATGAACATCAGCAGTATAATATTCATTACCTTTTTTCGTTTAAGATCTTTTTTCAGTATATTGAGATACATTTTTATTCTCCTCTCTTTGTTGTGATTTTATTATAGCAGGTAAATTATTAAATAATCCTTAAATCTCATTCCAAAGCAAAAAAATAAAAAACCGCCCGAACTCAAAAAATTCGGACGGAATAAGTATCATAAAAAAACAAAAAATCCGAACACATTGTATTTTCAGAGTTTATTCACTCTGTTGTAGAAAAATTCTCACTAAACGTGTTATTGTAAATTTTTTCGGAGTAATATATAATAAAAGCAAGAAAGAGACGTCGCTTTCAAAAAAATTGGAGGAAAATTATGCAGCTTAATATAGGAGAAAATATAAAACGTTTCAGAAAAGAGCGTAACATAACGCAGGAAGAACTTTCCGAAATACTCGGAGTATCATTTCAATCTGTATCACGCTGGGAGAATGGCACCTGTTATCCCGATCTTGAGCTTTTACCGACTATTGCGGAATTTTTCCGAATTACCGTTGACAGCCTTCTCGGAGTTAATGAGGTAATCGAGCAGAAAAATGTGAAGAAATATCTTGATGAATTTCAAAAAGCAATCAGCGTCGGAAATGTTGATAAGTGCATTGAAATTGCAAGACAGGGTGTGGCGGAATATCCGAACAATTACAAGCTTTTGAACGCCCTGATGTATGCTTTGTTTGCATCGACGGATGAGGACGGAAATATCCCCGACTGGAAAGAAAATATGCTGAAATATGATGCTGAAATTACAGCCCTCGGCGAACGCATTGTAAAGTACTGCCCCGACCAAAACATACGCCTTGAAGCTATGTCAAGACTCGCTTTTAATCACTGCGAAATGGGCAGAAAGAAAACAGGCAGAGCAATATACGAGCAGCTACCACCGCAGGATTTCTGCAAGGAATCGCAGATGTGGTGGGGCCTTGAGGACGATGAGCGTCTGCCGTTTGTCAGAGATAAAATCAGAAAGGGTTATTTCGCTTTGGATAGCGGTATTTATTTGCTGTCACGCTACCGCCTTCTGCCTGATGATGAGCTTGTCCGTGTTTTAGAAAAGGAGCTTGAACTTGCCGATCTTATGTATGATGGTAACGTCCCGATGGCTTCATGGGGAGAAGCAAATGCACGCTGCTTTTATGCAGGCTTGCTTGCAAAAACAGGAAACACCGATAAAGCATTTACCGAGCTTGAAAAGGCGGTAAATCACGCAATTGCCTTTGACAACCGACCTGAAGTCGTAGAAACAAGTTCGGTTTTATTCGGGGCAAATACTACCCACAGATATGAATTTGACACTGCGGATTCAAGACCCTTGTGTGAAATACTTCGTGATAAATGGCTGGCTTCGGAGGATTTTAATGTTATCAGAAATGATGATAGATTTATTGCAATTCTTGATAAAATCAAGAGGTATTGTTAACAAGAGATTCTGTCAAAGCGACTTTATATTAGATGACATTATAAGTGGTATGATATCAGGCAATTTTTATTTATGGTTACCGTAGTAACCAAATAGTAACCAAAGTGGTATTTTGACAAATTTCGCACAAAAAGAAAAAGTCCGTAGATGACGTATCTACGGACTTTGAGTTGACGACTTGTCGTCAATTTTGGCAGGGGCAGTAAGATTTGAACTCACGACAGTAAATTTTATAGTTATTCTTTCTATGTATATTCGGGAGATATAGAAATAATATTTTTTACAATTAAGCTTAATCATTTATCAATCAATATTATGACATATAACATTCACAGAACGTGGCTTTATGGTGACAACATAATCTGAGGAAACGGCAATTGTTTCTGTATACGGAACAACAGCATTCTTATTTTCAAATGTATTTTTAGCGAAATAGCTGTCCGCTGTAAGCGATGTAATTTCTGCTGTTTCCTGCATAGCTGCATCTGTTGTAATGCGTACATTAACTTCATTTTCTGAGAAGTTCACAAGCTTGGTAATAAGCTGTTTTTTCTTCTTATCAACCGTACAAACCGCGGTAATATGTGGAATTGCTCCGAGAGTATGCTCATGAATAATCTTTCCGTCAAGCATAAGCTTGAAGCTGTCCTCATAAGCGGTAATCTCAATGTGGTTTGTTCCTCCTGATATTCCGCACGGAATTTCACTGCAAATTATTTCAGCTGACCAGCCGTTATAATGGATAACCTTGCTTGTACCGTTTTCAAGAATCCAGTCATAATGATTCTGGTCCTCGCCAACTGTACCCCTGTCCCAAAAACGAATACGGAATTCTCCTGAAATATCTGTGTCAGCAGAATATGTTTTTCCCTCAACAATCGTTCCGTCAGGTGCAGTAAAATGTCCGCACTCAATACGTCTGTCATTTTCAGTAACAACATCGTATTCGCAGACGTAATCGCCACGATTATTGCCGAACATTTCAAGCATATAGTAGCTTGGTATAGCATAATCCTCGTGGTTGTTGAAAATAATCATATCAGGCTCCCAAGCTTTGTATGCAACATTCTGAAACAACGGTGCATAGCTTGTCATTGTCACCTTGTCCTGATTTCGCTCAATGCCTGTCAGGAAAGCTGCTTCACCCAATGCGGCGTAAAGATTACCTTCCTTGCAACCGATTGTTGCAGCATATTCGCCGCAGTAAATGCTGACGCCGTTTCTGTCAAGACTGTCATACATTCTGGTATTTGCCGCAAAGAAAATCGGGTCGGAGTAAAAATGCTCGTCCACGTATTCCGTAGCAAGACCTGATTTTTCGGTGTGGTCAGTGGAAATGTATATAAACTGCGGGAATTCTTTTTTCAGCTTTTCGTAAAAATACTTGTAACGCTTGTTGTATTCTGTGCCCCAGTTTTCATTTCCTATTTCAAGATATTTAAGCACGGTAAATGGCTCAGGATGTCCGTTTTCAGCACGCTTTTTACCCCATTCAGTATCAGCAGGTGCGGTTGCGTAAAGGATAGCGTGAACAGCATCCTGATAGAATTCTTCAATCAGATTCTCATCAAAATAATCGGCATTTCTTCCCTGACAGGTCATACCGCAGTTGAAAACGTACATAGCATCAATGCCGGCATCCTCGCAGAACTGCAGATATTCGTGGTAACCTAAACCATTTGTTGTCATATACGACCAGAGAAGCCAGTGAGGTTTTCTTTCCCAGACAGGACCTATGCTGTCCTCAAATCTATAGGCGGTTTCTTTTGAAAAACCCTCTACGATACATCCGCCCGGGAAACGCAGGAAAGCAGGATTAAGCTTCAGAAGTCTTTCAACAAGCGGCTTACGCAGACCGTTTTCCCTGCCCATATATGTATCAACTGGGAAAAGCGACGTAAAACCGATAACTATTGTTTCAGACGAGTCAGAATAGAGTGCAAGTCTTGCATTATAGTCGGTTTCTGTGCTTGTTATAATGCACTCATATTTTGTATAGCCGCCATTTATGCTGAATGTGTGATCTCCGTAGCTTACTCCGTCAACGGAGCAAAGCTTTGCAGTAACTTCTGCCGCAACGGTTGTTTTGGCAAACATATAGAAACGGTACTGTTTTCCCTTTTCAACAGGCACACCCATAAAACCGTCATTTGTAATCATACCGCCGTTGAAATTCACCTCAAGTGCACGTCTGCGGTTGCTGTTGAGAGTATCTTTATCTGTAAGCTTCATCACCGTTCCGTCATGACATTCCCATGCAGCAATACCTTCACCCTCGTAGCAATCAAATGATGATGCCCAGCCTGTTTCGGAAGTAATAAGCTTATTTTCGGAATCGTACTTGCAGCCCTCGGGAATTATTCCGTCATCAAAGGCTCTGTTGCGCAGAAGTTCAGCATAAAGTCCGCCGTCTCCTGCTCTGTTTATATCTTCAAAAAACAAGCCATACAAACTTTTCGAAACATCCGTAAGCTTTTGCTTTGTTTTAATATTTATGCTGTACATAGCAATCGTATCCTTTCACATTTTTATTTATTATAGCACAATACCTTTTCGTTAACAACCGTTGTACAACTTTTTGCACAATAAGTCACCTGTTGAGGCACAGCAGGCTATTGTTTAAAATCCGTGCGAATGATATACTTATAATAAATACTACATTGAAGGAGTATGCGTTATGAAAAAATTTCTCACGGCACTTCTTGCACTATGTATCACGGCTTCAATGACAGGTTGTTCACCTGAACCGAAAACACCACTTGAAGAAAAAATTATGGAGGAGTATGTCAAGAGTATGGATATGGACATAAAATTCACACAGGTCAGCAATAGCATCTACAAAACCGAGGATTGCTCCAATCCGATTTCTCCTACGATTTTCTGCGCCGACCCTACT
>SVNU01000083.1 GCA_015066715.1 Ruminococcus sp.
AATACGAACGCTGAGTTCTAAGCGAGGATCGTCAGTCCATTACCTTCTTATTATATCAAAATAAGCATAGCCTGTCACCACTGTAGTCAGCAGTTTGGACTATGCTAATATTATACCAAAGTGAGGATTTACCTTATGGCAGATAAAATGTGGGCAGGACGATTTTCCAAAGAGGTTGACGAAACAGTCAACGCCTTTAACTCGTCAATTGCTTTTGACGGAAGAATGTACAGACACGATATTCAGGGAAGTATTGCCCACGCAAAAATGCTGGGTAAATGCGGTATCATCACAGAAAACGACAGCATGCAGATTATTGACGGATTAAAGGAAATTCTTGCAGACCTTGAAAGCGGCGAACTTGAATTTGACATGACCGCTGAAGATATTCACATGTTTATCGAAGCAGAGCTTACAAAGCGTCTTGGAAGCGTTGGCAAAAGACTCCATACATCACGTTCAAGAAACGATCAGGTTGCTCTTGATGTAAGACTTTATTTAAGAGATGAAATTGAAGAAATAAAGGCGCTTGTTTTGAAACTTTGCAAGGTTCTCTGCGAAATGGCGAAAAAGCATACAGAAACTGTTATGCCGGGCTACACTCATCTTCAGAGAGCACAGCCTGTTACATTTGCACATCACCTTATGGCATATGTTCAGATGCTTCTGCGTGATTACACACGCCTTGAGGATACAGCAAAGAGAATGAATGAATGTCCCCTCGGAAGCTGCGCTCTTGCCGGTACAACATATAAAATTGACAGACATATGACATCAAAGGATCTCGGTTTTGACAGACCAATGGAAAACAGTCTTGACGGTGTTTCCGACAGGGATTCATGCGTAGAGCTTGCATGTGCAATCTCACTCATTATGACTCACCTTTCAAGATTTTCGGAAGAAGTTATTATGTGGTGTTCATGGGAATTCAAATTTATTGAGCTTGATGATGCGTATGCAACAGGCTCATCTATAATGCCGCAAAAGAAAAATCCGGATGTAACCGAACTTATAAGAGGAAAGACAGGCAGAGTAAACGGTAATCTTATGACTCTCCTTTCAATGCTTAAAGGACTTCCACTTGCCTATAACAAGGATATGCAGGAGGATAAGGAGGCTATCTTTGATTCTGTTGACAATGTAAAACTTTGTCTTAAAACATTCATCCCTATGACCGAAACCATGAAGGTCAATGCCGACAGAATGCGAGCAGCAGCGGCAGGCGGCTTTATTAACGCTACTGACTGTGCCGACTACCTTGTAAAGCACGGTATGCCTTTCAGAGATGCGTATAAAATCACAGGTACACTGGTTGCGGAATGTATTGACAGAAATCTTACACTTGAAACACTTCCGATTGAGGATTACAAAAAGCTTTCAGACCTTTTCGGTGATGATATTTATGACGCTATTTCACTCGAAACATGTGTAAGAGAAAGAAAATCATTCGGCGGCCCTGCACCTGACTGCGTAAAGCAGCAAATTGAAACAGCCGAATCAAGAATAAAGGAACTTGAAAAATGAACCCGAAGCTTTTAAAATTTATTATACTTATGACAATAATTGTTGTACTTATATGGATTGCAGGGGAAATTGTAATTATTGCATTTCTTGGGCTTTCGGGTGTTGCTTCAATTGTATGGAGCATAGCTATGATTATAGTGGCAATTTCACTCAGCTTATACAAAAGCCTCGGAAATGATAAGGATAAAAACGACAGAAACTGGTAATGGAGAAAATATATGGCAGTAAAGATTTATATTGACGGTCAGGAAGGTACTACAGGACTTAAAATTCTTGAACGTTTTGAAGGAAGAAACGATATTGAGCTTCTTAAAATTTCAGAAGACAAAAGAAAAGATTTAAATGAAAGAAAAAAGTTTATAAATGAGTCGGACTTTACTTTTCTGTGTCTGCCTGATGCAGCAGCTATTGAAGCTGTTTCACTTGTTGAAAACGACAATGTAAGAATTATCGATGCTTCAACAGCACACAGAACAAATCCCGACTGGGCATACGGCTTTCCGGAGCTTTCACCGGCTCACAGAGAAAAAATCAGAACATCAAAGAGAGTTGCAGTTCCGGGATGCTATGCAAGCGGATTTATTTCAATGATTTATCCACTCGTTTCAAAGGGCGTTCTTCCTGCATACTACCCTGTTTTTGCTTATGCCACTTCCGGCTACAGCGGCGCAGGAAAAAAAGCTATTGCAGCATATGAAGCTGCTGACAAGCCTTTTGAACTTTTAAGCCCGAGACAGTATGCTCTTAATATGAACCACAAGCATTTGCCTGAAATGCAGGCTATTACAGGTCTTGCATACAAGCCGATGTTCAATCCTATCGTTGACAACTATTTCAGTGGTATGGTTGTTTCCGTTCCGATTCAGTCAAGACTTCTTGACAAGAAGCTTACACCGGAACAGATAAGAGAAGCATTGTACGAAACCTATAAGGACTCGAATTTTGTTGAAGTAAAGCCAACTGGAAGCGAATGTGTTCCGGACGGATTTTTAACATCAAACGGTCTCAGCGGCTCAAACAGAATGGAGCTTTATGTATTCGGCAACGAGGAACAGATGCTCTTATGCTCAAGACTTGACAATCTCGGCAAGGGTGCGTCAGGCGCGGCGGTTCAGTGCCTTAATATCATGATGGGTATTGACGAAACTACAGGATTAATATAAACCAAGTTTGAACAGACAAAAAGGATAATACTTATGATAGAAAAAGCAGAATTTGAAGGCTTTGAATATATCGAAGGCGGTGTATGTGCCGCTCAGGGTTTTAAAGCCAATGGTATTCAGTGCGGTCTGAAGCACGAAGGTTCAATAAATACAAGCAAGAAAAACGACCTTGCTGTAATAATTGCAGATAAAGAATGTACAGCAGCCGCTGTATATACAACAAACAAAGTAAAGGGCGCACCTATTCAGGTGACACGTGAAAATATTGCAGACGGCAAAGCCTGGGGCGTTATTGTAAACTCCGTAAACGCCAATACCTGCAACGCTGATGGTGTCGAAAAGGCTCAGAAGATGTGTGAGCTTGCTTCAAAGGAATTTGATCTGAAGCCTTCCGATTTTATTGTTGCCTCAACAGGCGTTATCGGTCAGCCGCTTCCTATCGAACCTATTGAAAAGGGCATGCCGGAGCTTTGTAAAGGTGTTAACTATAACGGCAATACAGAGGCTGTAAATGCAATTATGACAACTGATACGATGCCAAAGGAATGTGCCGTTGAATTTACACTCGGTGGCAAGAAATGCGTTATGGGCGGTATGCTCAAGGGCAGCGGTATGATTCATCCGAATATGGCAACAACACTTACATTTATTACAACAGATGCCGCAGTTTCCCACGAGTTTTTACAGCGGGCTTTAAGCGATGTTATAAAGACAACTCTTAACATGGTAAGCGTTGACGGTGATACTTCAACAAACGATATGGTCTGCGTAATGGCAAACGGAATGGCTGAAAACAACCTAATCGCCATGGACAATGACGATTTTGCACAGTTTGAAAATGCACTCTTTATTGTAATGGTAAATCTTGCAAGGATGATGGCCCGTGACGGTGAAGGTGCAACCAAGCTTATTCAGTGTGTCTGCGCAGGTGCAGACAGTGTTCAGACAGCACAGACTGTTGCAAAATCAGTTATCACCTCAAGCCTTTTTAAAGCGGCTATGTTCGGTGAGGACGCAAACTGGGGACGTATTCTCTGTGCAATAGGCTATGCAGACGCTGACTTTGATATTAACAGGGTTGATGTAAATATCGCTTCCAGAGCTGGAAAAATAGCTGTTTGCCGAAATGGTGCTGGAGTAGAATTTTCAGAAGAAGAAGCGAAAAAAATTCTTATGGAAGAAGAAATTACAATTCTTGTTATGTTGGGTGAAGGCGAATTCAACGCAACAGCATGGGGCTGTGACCTTACATACGATTATGTTAAAATAAACGGCGATTACAGAAGCTGATTGGAGATAAAAAATGGAAATTTCTAATAATATCCGTGCGAAGGTGCTGATTGACGCACTTCCGTACATTCAGAAATACAACGGCAAGGTCGTTGTTGTCAAATATGGCGGAAACGCCATGACAAACGAAGAACTCAAGGAAGCTGTTATGAGCGATATTGTTCTTTTGTCACTTGTCGGCATAAGAGTTGTCCTTGTCCACGGCGGCGGCCCTGAAATCAACGAAATGCTTGGCAGACTCGGTATCGAAAGCAAGTTTATAAATGGTCTCAGATACACTGACAAGGATACTATTGACGTTGTAAAGATGGTTCTTGCCGGCAAGGTAAACAAGGAGCTTGTAGCTCATCTTGCTGAACACAAGGGGAATGCAGTAGGTCTTTGCGGTATTGACGGAAAAATGATTACCGCTGAAAAAGCCGAGGGTGCAAACGGCGAGGATTTGGGATTTGTAGGAAATATTACAAAAATAAATGTAAAACCGATTACAGACGCTCTTGAAAACGGCTGTATACCTGTTATTGCAACAGTTGCATGCGGCAATGACGGTAATACATATAACATCAACGCAGATACTGCCGCATCAAGAATTGCAGCTGAACTGGGTGCTGAAAACCTTATTCTCATGACCGATATTGCTGGTCTTTTAAGAGACAAAAACGACCCTTCGACTTTAATTCCTTTTGTAAATGTAAGCGAAGTACCGTTTATGAAAAGACAGGGCATTATTTCAGGCGGTATGATTCCGAAAATCGACTGCTGTGTGGAAGCGGTAAGACGAGGCGTTAAGAAAACCTCAATCATTGACGGCAGAGTTCCGCACTCGATTCTCATTGAAATTCTCTCAAATGAGGGAATTGGTACACAGTTTAAGTAATGGCTGTAAAAATCATTCTTGCAGTACCTGTTATTGTTGCAGTTCTGCTTATGTCAATCGGTGTGCTTATGCATATAAACCGTACAAGGCTGGGCATTCAGACAGTTGGTGTTATAACAGGAATATCAAAGTTAAAGAAAACACATTTAAAAGTAAAAATGGATATGGAATCACCCATTGTAAAGTATACTGTAAAGGGACAGGAGTATACATGTGCATCAGTAAAGTATCAGGCTGAAGGAATCACCACATATAAAAAGGGTGAAAAAATAAATATCCGTGTCAGCCGAAGAAATCCACGTATTTTCAGTCCTGTAAAAAGCGGTGGAACAGCGGAAATATTTTTAATCTTCGGTGGCATTTTTATGATAATCGCATATATTATTATGTATATCAGATATTTTTGATAAGGGAGTGTAAAAGTGAACACTATAGAAAAATTTGACAACAACGTCATGCATACATACGGACGTTTCAATGTAGCCTTTGAAAAAGGCAGTCAGCGTAATGCTGTTGACGAAGACGGCAAGCAGTACATAGATTTCGGAAGCGGTATAGGTACAAATTCTCTCGGCTTCTGTGATGAGGACTGGGTTGAGGCTGTCTGCAGTCAGGCAAAGGCAATTCAGCACACATCAAATTATTACTATACAAAGGTTCAGGCGGATTTTGCCGAAAATCTATGTAATGCAACAGGTTATTCAAAGGTTTTCTTCGGAAACTCAGGTGCTGAAGCAAACGAATGTGCCATCAAGCTTGCAAGGAAATATAGCTTTGACAAGTACGGAAAGGGACGTCACAACATTGTAACTCTTGTAAATTCTTTCCACGGCAGAACTCTCTGTACCCTTTCCGCAACAGGACAGGACAGCTTCCATAATTATTTCTTCCCGTTTGTTGAAGGCTTTGTAAACGCAAAAGCCAACGATATTGAAGATTTAAAATCAAAGCTTGACAACGTCTGTGCGGTAATGGTGGAATTTGTACAGGGAGAAGGCGGCGTTATTGCTCTTGAAAAGGACTATGTAACAGCGCTTGCAGAAATCTGTGCCGAAAAGGATATTCTTCTTATTGCCGATGAGGTTCAGACAGGTGTGGGACGTACAGGCAAATTCTTGGCGTCAGAGCATTTCGGCATAAAGCCTGATATAACAACTCTTGCAAAGGGTATTGCCGGCGGTGTTCCTATGGGCGCATGCCTTGCAAACGAAAAATGTTCCGAAGTACTCTCAAAGGGTACTCACGGCTCAACATTCGGCGGAAATCCTCTTGCATGTGCAGGCGGAAATGTTGTAGTAAACAAGGTAAACAACAAGGATTTCCTTGATGAAGTTATAAAGAAAAGCGAATATATAAAGGAAAAGCTGTCAGCTATTGACGAAGTATGTGAAATCAGCGGTCTTGGACTGATGATAGGCATTACTCTTAAAACCAAAAATGCTCTTGATGTAGTATCAAAGGCGCTTGATGAGGGACTTATGCTCCTTACCGCCAAGGAAAAGGTTCGTCTGCTTCCTCCGCTTAATATTACTTATGACGAGCTTGACAAGGGACTTGAAATTCTTATCAACATATTAAATTCTTAATGAAAGGTTAGTGAAATAAAATGAAACATTTACTTAAAATGCTTGATCTCAGTCAGGAAGAAATAATTGATATTTTAAATCTTGCCGATCAGCTTAAATATGAACTCAAGCACGGTATTCCGCATCCGCACCTCAAGGGAAAAACCTTAGGTATGATTTTCCAGAAGGCTTCAACACGTACCCGTGTTTCTTTTGAAACAGGTATGTATCAGCTGGGTGGTTATCCCCTCTTTCTTTCATCATCCGACCTGCAGATAGGCAGAGGCGAACCGGTTCAGGATACTGCCCGTGTTCTTTCACGTTACATTGACGGTATAATGATACGTACATTCGAGCAGAAAGAAGTTGAAGACCTTGCTGAATACGGTAATATTCCTATTATCAATGGTCTTACTGACTTCTCACACCCTTGTCAGGTTCTTGCAGACCTTATGACAATCCGTGAATTCAAGGGCAGCTTTGACGGTCTTAAAATGTGTTATATCGGTGACGGTAATAACATGGCAAATTCTCTCATCGTAGGCGGCTTAAAGGTAGGCATGGCTGTTTCTGTAGCCACACCTGACAACTACCGTCCTGACAAGGAAGTAATGGATTTTGCTCAGAAGTTTGACTGCTTCTCAATCTGCAATGACCCTATGGAAGCTGCTAAGAATGCTGATATCCTTATTACTGACGTATGGGCATCAATGGGTCAGGAAGACGAAGCACAGGAACGCCGCAAGGCTTTTGCAGGCTATCAGATTAATGATGATATTATGGCTGTTGCCAATAAGGACGCTCTTGTAATGCACTGTCTGCCGGCACACAGAGAAGAAGAAATCACTTCAAAGGTATTTGAAGAACACGCAAAGGAAATATTTGAAGAAGCCGAAAACCGTCTGCATGCACAAAAGGCAGTTATGGTTAAGCTTATGGCGTAAAAATCAATATATACAAACAAACCCCATCGGAATAATCCGATGGGGCATTTATATAGTTTATTTACTGAACCGGCTCAAAATCCGCTACGCCATGCTTACAAAGCGGACAGATAAAGTCATCCGGAAGCTTATCACCTTCATAGACATATCCGCAGATTTTGCAGACATAACCTTTTTTTCCATCCGTCTGAGGCTTCGGCTTTACATTTTCATGGTAATAATTATACGTCATTGTTTCAGTATTAGTAATTACTCTTGCCTCTGTAACTTCACAGATAAACATGCCGTGAGTATCAAGGTCAACGTATTTTTCTACTTTAAGAGACATAAACGAATTAATGTATCTTGGTAAAAATGCAAGTCCGTTATCCGAACGGAGAATTTCCATTCCTTCAAATTTATCGGTATTGCGTCCGCTTCTGAAGCCGAAATTCTCAAACACGCTGAAGGGCGCATCCACTGACAGACAGTTTATATTCATTTTACCGGTCTGATTTATAATATGGTGTGAATAATTTTCCTTATTTACTGTAACTGCAATTCTATCAGGAGAATTTGTCACCTGGGTAACGGTATTTACAATAAGACCATTGTCCTTTTTACCGTCGTTTGACGTAATAACATAAAGACCATAACCTATATTAAACAATGCTGACAAATCGTTTTTATTTGCTGTTTCATCCTGTTTTGCAAGGTATTCCTTTGAAAGCTCCTGTGCAAGTTCATCAAGCTGTGCTGAACTTTCTTCATTCAATGCCGACATTATCTTAACTGTTGTATCAGCATATGTAAGATTTTTGCAGCCTTCAAGCATTCCCTTCATAGTCTTTGCAGCAAGAGGTGCCCAGCTTCCGTTTTCAATGAAAGCCACAGTACGATTGCTGAAATTACGTTCCTTCAGATGCTCTATAAATTCACGCATAAACGGAAAAATGCCTGCATTGTAGGTAGTAGTGGCAAACACAATTTTGCCGTATCTGAAAGCGTCCTCAACAGCCTCTGCCATATCACATCGTGCAAGGTCATTTACCACAACCTTCGGGCAGCCGTTAGCCTTTAATTTTCCGGCAAGCTGCATTACTGCCTTTTTTGTATTTCCGTAAACAGAAGTATATGCAATTACAATACCGTCTGTTTCGGGCGTATATGTTGACCATGTATTGTAAAGCCCGATATAATACTCAAGATTTTCGGAAAGTACAGGTCCATGAAGCGGACATATTTTACGTATTTCAAGTCCTGCCGCCTTTTTAAGAAGCGCCTGAACCTGTGCACCGTATTTTCCAACTATACCAATATAGTACCTTCTTGCTTCACACGCCCAGTCCTCCTCAACATCAAGCGCCCCGAACTTACCAAAGCCGTCAGCCGAAAACAGAACCTTGTCAAAGCTGTCATATGTAACAATAACCTCCGGCCAGTGTACCATAGGCGCAGTAACAAAAGTGAGAGTGTGCCTGCCAAGTTCCAGTGTATCCCCCTCACCTACTACAATACGGTTGTCCGCAAAATCATTTCCGAAGAAATTTTTCATCATATTGAATGCCTTTTGCGATGAAACAATCTTTGTCGACGGATATGTTTTAATAAAGCTAAGAATATTGGCTGAATGGTCAGGCTCCATATGCTGAACAATAAGGTAATCCGGCGCTTTGTCACCAATTGCATCACGGATATTGTCAAGCCACTGATGAGTAAAATTAATATCAACAGTATCCATAACTGCGATTTTTTCATCAAGTATGACATAAGAATTATAAGCCATTCCGTTAGGTACAATATACTGACCCTCAAAAAGGTCAATTTCATGGTCATTTACACCGACATATCTGATATCATCCGAAATATTCATAAAGCAATCCTCCTGATTAAACACTGCTGATTTTTTATGTGCTTTTAAGCAATTATATCATAAAAAAGCAATAAAATCAATCAGGATTATTTTCATTTTTTGTAATTTTTTAGCACATATATGATAACATTTATCACTTTTATTTTTGTTATATCAATGCACATCCTATTCTTTTATTATATTCAAAAATGATTTGTAACAATTCATGCTAAAACATTGACAAATTCAAGCTTTTAAGGTATACTTTAAATAGTATATTTTTTGTTAACGGAGGGCTTTTTTTGAAAAAGATAATTTTAACAGGCGACAGACCAACCGGAAAGCTTCATGTCGGTCACTATGTCGGTTCTCTTAAAAGGAGAGTTGAACTTCAGAATTCAGGTGAGTTCGACCAGATTAATATAATGATTGCCGATGCACAGGCTCTTACTGACAATGCGGACAATCCCGAAAAGGTTCGTCAGAATATAATTGAGGTTGCCCTTGACTATATGTCATGCGGTCTTGACCCTGAAAAATCGACACTTTTCATTCAGTCGCAGATTCCTGAGCTTTGCGAGCTTGCATTTTACTATATGAATCTTGTTACAGTTTCAAGACTTCAGAGAAATCCGACTGTAAAGACGGAAATTAAAATGCGTAATTTTGAAACAAGTATTCCTGTGGGATTTTTCACATATCCAATCAGTCAGGCATCGGATATTACCGCATTCAAGGCTACTACTGTACCTGTCGGCGAAGACCAGATGCCTATGGTTGAGCAGACGAGAGAAATCGTCCATAAGTTCAACAGCGTTTACGGTGAAACTCTTGTTGAACCTGAAATTCTTCTCCCGACAAATCAGGCATGTCTGCGACTTCCGGGTACAGACGGCAAGGCAAAAATGAGCAAATCTCTCGGAAACTGTATTTACCTTTCAGATGACAGTGATACAATTAAAAAGAAGATTATGGGAATGTATACAGACCCTGACCATATAAAGGTAAGCGATCCGGGCAAGGTTGAAGGAAATACTGTTTTTACATATCTTGACGCATTCTGCAAGCCTGAACAGTTTGAAAGATACCTGCCTGATTACGCTAACCTTGACGAGCTTAAAGACCACTATAAGAGAGGCGGTCTCGGAGACGTAAAGGTAAAGAGATTCTTAAACAGTGTTCTTGAAGAAGAACTTGAACCGATAAGACAAAGACGTAAGGAGCTTGAAAAGGATATTCCGTATATTTACGAGGTTCTTAAAAAGGGCAGCGAAACAGCAAGAGAAAGAGCTGCACAGACTCTCTCCGAAGTCAAGAATGCAATGAAAATAAACTATTTTGATGATACAGAGCTTATAAAAGCACAGTCGGAAAAGTATAAAGGATAATTGAAAAGCACTTTTGATGTAAATATCAAAAGTGCTTTTTATTGTGTATGTATTTGAAGATAAATTTATATTTATCTTTCTGTTTATATCCCTTACTTTTCTTGCTTGCACAAGAAAAGTAACAAAAGAATGCACAAACTTTCTTATAAAAAGAAAGTTTGAACAAAGAAAATAATACTTAAAACTGTGGATGAAT
>SVNU01000084.1 GCA_015066715.1 Ruminococcus sp.
CCTCGTGCGTATTAATAGTGAACGTTCAAAAAATAATAAAGGAGTTGGCAATGGAATTTGATTTCAAAGAAACGGTTTTTCAGTATAAGGATATGATTTACCGAATTGCGTATACAGGGTGCGGAAATACATACGACGCTGACGATGTTGTTCAGGATGTTTTTATGTCCTTGTATCTTGAAAAAAGCAACTTCGAGAGCGAAGAGCATCTTAAAGCGTGGCTTATAAGGGTTACCGTCAATCGTGTAAAATCTCATCTGCGGTCTTTTCATATCAGAAAAAGAGCGTCTATCGAGGATTACATAGGATATGATAACACCTGCGATAATGTAGATGAAAAGCTTATGTTCAGGCAGATAAGAGAAGCGGTAACAGCCTTGCCGTATAACTATCGTATAGTGGTTATTCTGTACTATTACTGCGGATATAGCTGTTCAGAAATAGCAGGGTTTCTGAAAATTAACGAGCCGACAGTCCGAACTCGCTTAAAAAGAGCAAGGGAAAGACTGAAAAAGCAATTAAAGGAGGATATTTTTGATGAATAAAAACAGTAAATTTTATAAGGCATTTGATGAAATTACAGCACCTGATAAGGTTGTTGAAAATATTTTAAATCATAAGACAAAAAAGACAAAAGATTTTCATATAAGCAAAATGCCCGCCGCTGTAATATGTGCTTGTGTTGCACTAAGCGTCGGAACTATAGCTGCGGCTGCCGAATCGGAGCAGTTCAATCAGTTTATTTACACAACAACAGGTTTTGTTATCAATCCCGATAAAGTTGTTTATGCAACGCCGATTCCGCAAAAGCCCATTGACGGCTTTACAGTTATTGAAGATATGGGAGAGCCTATAGCCGAAGGAACCATAAAGCAAGAGGTTGCTACTGATTTGTGGTCTGTTCCGTTTAAAGAAACTTCCGAAAATAAATATACAATAAAAAAAATTGCTTATGAAAATGCTGATACAATAGTGACGAGGGACGGCTTTCAGCTTGAAGAAAATCAAAATGTAAAAATATCAATCGACGCTGATTTTTCAGCCGAATACCACACTGACCAGAATGGCGAATATGTTGCGGTAGGATATATCTATGATGATGTCGCATACGATATCTTTTCGGGAAAAACAGACGGCGAAAGTCTGTTTGTAGATTTTATCCCTGAAAAGTCAGGAGAATATCGTTTTTATATCATAAATTGCAGTGCAGGTATGCAGAATTTTGACAGCGTTACAGTTGAAATAACCGATATTTATTCCGACACAGAGGCTATGGCAGATTAAAAAACAAGTTCCTATTTGTAAAGTGAACAAATTTATTTAGCATTAATACCGCACTCGTTAAAATACGGGTGCGGTATTGTTTTTTGCTGTGGGGTGTGGTATAATGGGTTGGTAAATTAGAATATGGATGGAGGTATGAATATGGAAAAGTATCGTTATGTTGTACAAAGTGGAATTATTCTTTTATTATGTATTATTCAAATGTATAGTAATTGGGGTCTCTATACAGAAAGTAAAACAAGTTGTAAAGAACCTAAAATAATTAAGAAAAGAAAGCACTTTTTGATTGTATTTTCGTTTTTATCAATTATTTCATTGATCTGGTTCATTTCAGAATTAGTCCATATCATATAATTATAAAAATCGTTTTCTTACAAGATTTAAAATTTCAATTTATCAAACAGTTTGCACTAATCCGCACCTGCAACAACAGGTGCGGTATTGTTTTTTGCTGTTAGGTGTGGTATAATGAGCTTGAAAAAATCCAGCGAGGTACCGATTTATGAATAAAGAATGGTCAGAGTTAAATAAAACAATGCAGCTTCAGATAAAGAAAAAAGATACATTTTCGATAGGTATAAATACATTATTAGAACTTCGCAAGAATCTTATGGAACAGATTATGAGTTTTAAGAACGAATTGACGCCTGATGACTTTAGTGCAATGCCATATATGAACGCAAAGGGTTATCATAATAAATCTATTGCGTATTCACTTTGGCATATTTTTCGTATTGAAGATATTGTTGCACATTCGCTTATCGCAGATGATGAGCAGATTTTCTTTAAGGGAGATTATCAAAAACGTATAAATTCGCTGATTATTACAACGGCAAATGAGCTTGTAAAAGATGAGATTAAAGAATTCTCAAAAAAATTGTCCATAGAAGAATTATATAATTACATAACCGAGGTTGACATATCCACTACACAGATTTTAAACCAACTTGAGTTCAGTGATATTAAAGAAAAAATAACTGATGAAAAAAGAAAAGCTTTAGAAAAACTGAATGTCGTCAGCAAAGATGAAAATGCTTATTGGTTAATTGATTACTGGTGTGGGAAAGATGTAAAAGGGCTTATACAAATGCCTTTTTCAAGACATTGGATTATGCATATTGAGGCGTGCTTAAAAATAAGAGATAAAGTGGTATCTGTCAGATAAATTTCAATCTATACCGCACTTGTAAAACGGGTGCGATATTGTTTTTTGCTGTATGATGTGGTATAATGGGGTTATAGTTAAAATTGGAGGAGGTTTCCGATGGGATTAGAAGAAATAATTCACAAATTGGAAGAACACGCCAAGTCAATCAAACTATAAATCTCAATTCGCCAAACAACTACATTCAAGCCGTACCAAAAAAATGGTGCGGCTTTTCTTATTAAGTGCATTTCAGACACCCGAAACTGCCACTTGCGTAAATGTATATTGCAAACCGAAACTAAACTTGCTATAATAAAGACATCTTAAGAAAACAAAGGAAACATAGCTATGAAATACACTATTGAGCAAATCAGGAGCGGCGAGGACGAGCTTATTCTCCACTACAGAAGGCTTAACAGCGAGGTTGAGGCTGTGCTGCAGTTTATGAACGCTCCGCCAAAAAAGCTTATCGGCACAAAGAACGACACACAAGCGGTCATTGATTTTGCTGATGTTCTGTATGCGGAAACGGTTGACAGAAAAACCTTTATCTATACCGCTGATGATGTTTTCAGAACGGAGCTTACCTTAGCACAGCTTGAAGAGGTGCTTAACACGGTAAACTTTTTCAGATGCAGCAAGTCAATGATTATCAATATCGACAAGATTGCTACCCTTAAAAGCCTTGCGTCAAACCGTATAGACGCCGCACTTATTAACGGCGAGCATATCATAATTTCCCGAACATACGCGTCGGAATTCAGAAAAATACTGAAAGGAGAAAGCGTTGATGAGTAAAATGAGAAATTTTCTTGAGCAATACATCACCCGAAAAATCGGTGCAGAAATAAAGTGTTGTCTTACGTTTCTTCTTATTCTGTGTTTTTACTGCGTTTACAGATGGGTGAACGGCTTTACGGAGGCGGGTATAATCCACATGCTTGAAATGGTGTGGGCGGCGTACATTCTTGAATGGGTGCAGGTGCTTGTTCACTGTGATTTTGACGAGGTTGACAGGCTCGGCTTAAAGGAGTGGATAATGATTATCTGCGGTTCGGCTGTGTATGCTGTTATGGGACATTTTCTCGGCTTGTTTGACGGGAATATTGCGATTTGTCTGGGTTTCGGTGCATATATGATTGTGTCATATCTCTGCACATTCTGGGTGTATGCAATCAAGCGTTCCATTGACGCAAAAATGCTTAATAGTGACCTTAAAAAATTTCAGGAAAGAAATAACAAATAACATCGGAGGACAGAATTATGCTTATTGTAATCGAAGGGCTGGCAATGTGTTTTATCTTGCTTCTTATATGCGTAATCGGTATGGCAAACGGACCTGTGGAAATGGTTGTATTTTACGAGGATGATGTAAAAAAGAGAGTGGTTGAGCTTGGACTTATCACAGAAGAAAAGCTGAAAAGAAACTCTGCGATTATTACCGCCGCACTCTTTTTGCCTATAATTTTTATCACGCCCGCTATGGTTTATTTTCTTAACGCTGCAAGAGAGTTCTGGGATATGTTCTGGCAGATGACAGCGATTCTGATGATTATGGGGCTGTTTGACAGGTTCTTCATTGACTGGTACTGGGTAGGTCATACAAAGGCATGGATTATTCCCGGAACAGAGGATTTAATGCCCTATATCCCGAAGAAAACTGTTATACATAAGTGGATAGGAACAGTTGCAGGTTATCCGATTATGGCAGCGGTTATTTCTGGGATTATAACAGCTATTGCTTAACAGAAAGGAAAAGCTTAATGAAAATCTACGAATTCGGCAAAGAAAACAAAACAACAATAATGTGCCTTCCTGGAAACTTCATGCCCCACAGACAGTTTGAAAATATCGTTCCCTTGCTCGAAAATGACTATCACGTTATTACAGTATCTTTTGACGGCTATGATGAAACTGGTGAAACTGTCTACACAACGGCAAAGGAACAGGCTGAAAAGCTTACCGCATTTATAAAAGAAAACCTCGGAGGAAGAATTGACCTTGTTTACTGCGAATCACTGGGAAGTGTTCCCGGAGCGTGGCTGACACAGATGGACATAAGCATCGGCGGAGTAATTTTAAGCGGTGCTGAATATATGAACTATGGCATCTTCAACAAGCCTGCGATTGCAATGTTTTCTCCTTTTACATACAAGCTTATGAACAAGATGGTTACTACCGAAAATGTAAAGTTTCCGAAGTTTTTACAGATTAAAATGGGTATCACAAACGATACCTTCAAGCCCATGTTAAAACAGGCTTGTCAGAAGCTTACTCCTGAAACGACAAAGGCAACCTTCTGGGAGGGAGTAAGATTTTACCCCGAATATGTGAGCAAATGGGAGCCTAACGATAAAATTCCCGTTGCCTGTTGGTATGGTGAAAAGGAAATGAATATGAAAAAGGCAATAAAGTGCCTTAAAAGAGCATTCCCAAAGCTTGATATCCACCCGTTCAGCAATATGGGACACGGTGAAAATATGCGCTACCCCGAACTTGTGGTAAGAGAAATAAAAGCATTTATGATGAAGAATGATATTATATAAATCAGACCTCGGCTAAGGTTATTTCTTTGCCGAGGTTTTTGCTGTGTTATAGTTGTATTTAAAAAAATTTTGTGATATAATTTACTCATAAATTCTGAAATAAATCGGAGGTTTTTATGAGCAAAAAGGTTTTGATTTTATCGGGCAGCCCCCGTAAGGATGGTAATTCCGACATACTTTGTAACGAGTTTATGCGTGGTGCAATAGAAAGCGGTAATGAGGTAGAGAAAATCCGTGTTGCCGAAAAGAAAATTGGTTTTTGCACAGGCTGTTATGCCTGCCGTAATACAGGTGTATGTGCGATAAAGGACGATATGGCGGAGGTTATGCAGAAGCTGATTGACGCTGATGTTATTGTGCTTGCAAGTCCTGTGTATTTCTACTCAATCGACGCACAGCTTAAAGCACTCATTGACCGTACAGTCTGCCGCTGGACAGAGGTTAAGGACAAGGAATTCTACTACATAATGACCGCTGCTGACAGCGGAATAGAATCTATGGAAACAACGCTTGCTTGTTTTCGCGGTTATGCCGACTGTGTTGAGGGTGCGAAGGAAATGGGCGTTATCTACGGCACAGGCGTTTATGAAAAGGGTGAAATTAAGGATAAAAAAGCAATGCTCGAAGCGTATGAAATGGGAAAAGGTATTGCATAAGAAGAGGTAAACTATATGGATGGCAAAACAACAATTAAATATTTGCAGAATTATATCAAAGAAAAAGATTATCATCCGGAACTGTTGAAAGATTACTTCTTAAAATTGTCTGAAGAAGTCGGGGAATTGGCTTGTGCCATGAGAAAAGGGTTGAAAGCGAAAAATAACATTGATATTCTTGGCACAGTTGATGAAGAATTATATGACGTTATTTATTATGCTTTGGCTATTGCAAATATATATGATATTGATATAGAACAAGTAGTCAAAGCAAAATCAGTGATAAACGAAAGCAGATACCCCTCTGATGTGAAGTTTGAAGAAGGTCGGTAAAGCTCCATTTACCACCCACCTGTATTTAAGCCGTACCCGAACGAGTACGGCTTTTCTTATTGAAAAGAAAAACATTTTATGATATAATGATAAAAACATATACGGAGGCAAGGGTTATGAAAGAAGTGTTGTTGATTGTCGGAATTATAGCCATAATTCTTTGTGTTTTATCCTTGCTTTTCGCAGGGCTGAACTGGTTCGGGTACTATAATCTTCTTGACGGAACATCAGAACAGTATGCAAGACTACGCAGCAGGAAGGTTATTTTTCTGATAACAGGGATTGTCCTTGCGGTGATAGGTATAGTGAGCTTTGTTGTTCAGATGAATATGTGAAAAATAACGAGGTGCTTTTATATGACCGAATATGAAAAAATGCATAACGGCATGATTTGTGACTGCCTTACAGAAGAATTGGCTGAAGTGCAGAAGAATAGCCATCGCTTATGTGAGCAGTATAATAAGCTTGGTGTTGATGATGAGGAAGAAAAGAAACAGATATTAAAAAAGCTTTTCCCGAATGATGATTTCGGCGTTTTTCGTTCAATGGAAACTCCCATATTTATTGACAACTGCAAAGAAATCAGAATTGGTAAAAACTTTTATTCTAATATTCATTTTTCTTTTATCGGCGGTAACACTGCTGAAATCGGCGACAATGTTTTTATAGGACCTTACTGCACATTGGCGACAGGCATACATTCGCTTGTCGCAGAGGAAAGACGAATCAGTATTGACGAAAACGGCGTGGCACATGATTTTGAATACGGTAAGCCTATTAAAATCGGTGACGATGTATGGATTGCCTCCAACGTCACTATCTGCGGCGGTGTGACTATCGGAAATGGTAGTGTTATTGGTGCAGGCTCGGTTGTGACGAGGGACATTCCCGAAGGAGTTTTAGCGGCAGGAAATCCTTGCAGGGTTATTCGTAAGATAACCGAAAAGGACAGTATGTATCTTAAAGCAAAGAGAGAATAATCTTGTTTATAAATAATGGTAGGTGATGTTTGTATGATTAAAAAGGTTGCTATAATTTTATTATTAGTCATTTTATCATTACCTTTATTATTGGTAATATCTTATTATGCACCTTATAAATATGTTGAAAATTGCTTTTATTCAAATAAAGAAAATTTTGAGCAGCTACCAAGTTATTTCAAAATATTGCAGACTGATGGCATTTCATCTGTAGATATAGATGAAAATGATTTATCGAATACCGTATATAATGAGGTTAAAGCTATTCTTGCGAGTTTGCAAGAACAATATCGGAAAGATAACGAATACGCTGTGTTTTCTTTTGCTAAAGCGGAATATGACGAAAACGGGAATGTTTTATTATATATGATTGCAAAATCCGAAAAACTTAAAAATGGTGACGGTATTAATTCTCATGATATAAGAATTTATTACTTGGTGTATATCGATGAAAATTATAACGGAAATTCAAGGCTACATATTGATAAAGATTATAAAGAGCCTTTCTATGGAAATTGGTATACTTGGTCATCGGATACATATTCAGGCTGATTTGTTTCAGCAACGTAGGGTTATTCGCAAGATAACTGAAAAGGACAGTATGTATCTTAAAGCAAAAAAATAATTATGTAAAAAATATAAAGTGAGGTACAAAAATGAAAATAAATACAAGTGAATTAAAATGGACAAGAGCCCCGAAAGAATACAATATCACACAGGACAAGGTTGAAATGATTACCGAGCCGCACACAGATTTATGGCAAAGAACATACTATCATTTCAGAAACGACAACGCTCCTGTTTTACAGATGGAAACGGACGAAAAGTATTTTTCCTTTGTTGTTAAAACTGAATTTGATACAAAGGTTCGCTATGACCAGAGCGGAATCGTAATGTACCTTGACAGCGAAAACTGGCTTAAAGCCTCTATGGAGTATGAAAATGAACAGATACAGCGTCTTGGAAGTGTTGTAACAAACAACGGATATTCAGACTGGTCTTCGGTAGACGTTGACGCGTCAATCAAATCTGTGTGGTTCAGATTAAGCCGAAGAGATGACGATTTTTGTATTGAAAATTCCACCGACGGAAAGAATTTCAAGCAAATGCGTATCTGCCACATGTTCAACGCGAAAGACAAAATAAAGTTCGGTATTTATGCGTGCAGTGCGGAAAATTCATCGTTCAAGGCCACATTTACCGATATGGAAATTACTGAATGTAAGTGGCTCGCCCATGACGGTCAGCAGCCAGATGAAGAATAAAAAAGTCGAGGTAAGTATAGTGCATACAGAGCAATTCGTAATGGCTTATGGCGTTGAGCAGGACAGGTTAAGAGCAATCCTGCCCGACGGATTTGTTTCGCTCCGACCTGTTCTTCGTATAAATGCGGAAATACGGGACGGCGAAAAGGGGTATGTCGAATTCAACACCGCCGTAGAAAAAGACGGCAAAAAAGGCTGGCTTAATATCGGATACTGGAACAATGTTTCTTTTGAGCGTGCAGGTAAAACCGTAAATTTCAGGACCGCTTTTCTTGAAATATCCTTTACAGGTACAGGAATTGAAGGCTCGTGTCCTGCTGAAAAGGATAATGACGGCTGTTATTTTATAGACGATACAGAGCACCTCAGAAAACCTGAAATTATTACTGCGAATAAAGAGTTCTGCGACTGCGAATTCAGATGGACATTTTCCGAAAATAGTGCATACGGAAAAAGTATCGGCAAAACTCTGCCTGCGGTTCCGACAGGGGTAGTGAATGTTTACCCAAAAGAAAGCTTTACAGCAGAGAATGCAGCAAGAATTTCATGCGAACAGGTGTTAGGAGCGTATGTTGTAGTGTTTGAGAGATAGTTTATAATAAGCCGTACTTGTCTTATGAAGTGCGGCTTTTATGGTTGCATTACCAAATATTATGTGCTATAATGAACTTACCAGAATCAGGATTAGCGTAAACAAAAGCGACGGAATATCCTGCTTATCTGAAAGGAGAGGTATAAAATTATGACAAAAGCAGAAAAAGCATTAGAGCTGTTTGCAAACAATTTCAACTGTTCACAAGCGGTACTTACCGCATTTGCACCCGATTTCGGACTTGACGAAAAGCTTGCGTTAATGCTTGGAACACAGTTCGGCGGCGGCGCGAGAAATGCAGAAATGTGTGGTGCGGTATCGGGAGCGTTAATGGTTCTCGGACTTAAATACGGTCACTTTGAATCCGAAAACAATGAGCAGAAATCCCGTGCATACGCTATTGCAACCGAATTCACAAAGCGTTTCAAGGAGCGTAACGGCTCAATAGTATGCCGCGACTTATTAGGCTATGACCTTACAAAGCCTGAGGATTCGGCTTGTATCATGGAGAAAAATCTGTTCAGAACTGTCTGCCCTGAAATGATAAGAAGTGCGGTTGAAGTGCTTGAAGGTGTTATGGCGGATTTTGAATAAAATAGGAGAAAAGTTATGTGGAATGATTTATCAGAAATCTGGAAAACTGCATTTGAAGAGGCTTGGATTTCTTTCAAAAACGGTAGTATTCCGATAGGTGCGGTAATTGCTGACGAGAACGGGAATATCATACTGAAAGACCACAATCGCGGCAATGAAGAGGGTGTTATTAACCGCAACATTTCCCACGCAGAAGTGAATACAATGCGGCGGCTTGATACGTCTGCGTATAATCCACGAACGCTTGTTCTTTACTCTACAATGGAGCCTTGTCCTATGTGTTTCGGAACAGCGGTAATGGCTAATCTGAAACATCTTCGCTATGCCGCACGAGATCCTCACTGTGGATTTGTACATATAAAGGATTCAGACCCTTATCTCAAAGGAAAGGCTCTTGACTATTCATTTACCGATGATGAAACGGAGTTTATCCAGCTTACAATACAGAGCTATCACGAACTGAAATTTATCAGTATGGGAGCAAGATGCGATGTGCTGAATGAGTTTCGTGAGCTTAAGGAAGAAGCGGTAATAGTTGCCGAAAAACTTTTTGAAAACAGGGAGCTTGACAATCTTGCAAAGACAGAAGAAAGCTTTGGAAAGGTGTATGATTATATCCTTTCTTTAAAGGAATCATAAATAAGTTTTTATAAAGAATATGGTATGCTTAGCTTTAAAATCAGAAACTGAAAGCGAGATATTATGGAGAAAGATATACTGGATAAATTTAAAATGAACAGCAGAGATGAAGCGGTGAGCTTTCTCAAAAGTCTTTGGCGGGAAGAGCCCAAGCCTTGTCCGCTATGCGGCGGTAAACTGGATTTCTTACATAAGAAAGCAAAGAAAAGTAACTGTGATTGGATATGTACCGCTTGCGGCGAAAGATATGACACTATAAAACTGTTGAATCAGCTGAATGAGGGATAATTTTTATCCATAACCGTTTATAAAAAATCAAATTCCTCTTGACAAACAGAAAAAAGTGTTGTATAATTACAACTGATATAAATCATCTGCTTTATATCAAATCTTAAAGAAAGCGAGGTAACAAAGATGACCTACACAATGATGAAAATTGAAAACAGTAGGAGCAGAATTACCTCGGCAATATTAAAGTAACCATTTTTGTGTGAAAATGATTATGCCGCAGCGAATTTTGCTGCGGCTTTTTTGCGTCCAAAATTATTTGGAATGTCCGTTCTTTTCTCATGCCGCAGCTTTGTTTCTCGGGTATTGCCGAGGTTTTGCTCAAAGAAAACAGGCTTTAATTTGAAAGGAATGGTTATTACAATGATTACTAACGAAAAAAACATTATGCGAGTATCAGAGGTACAGCGTGAACGCTATACCTTGATTGGCAAAATGGGTGAAATCGG
>SVNU01000085.1 GCA_015066715.1 Ruminococcus sp.
CCCATATATTCGGGCTTTGACAAAATCTGACCGACAATAAAGCCACTCCAGTTGTACGGATTTGTAAATTCCTCTTTGTTTTTCCATACGCCGATACCGCGCTTGCCAAAATAAACGGCAGGGGTTTCAACCTTGTCATCGTATAAAATTCGGGCAATATCATAGGGTCCCTTGCCCTCTATTGTCAGGCGGAAAATTCTGCGGACAACATCCGCCGCTTCTTCATCAACAAGCCACTTATTCTTGTCGTTCGGGTCTTTCTTGTAGCCGTAAATAGCGCTGTTAGTGGTAGGCTTTCCCGATTCGCCCTTTACACGAATAGCAGTTCTCTGCTTGCGGCTTAAATCACGCAAATACCACTCGTTCATAATATTGAGGAACGGAGCAAACTCATTGCTATTCTGGTCGTCGCTGTCCACACTGTTTGCAATAGCAACAAAGTGAACGCCGTGCTGACGGAACATAACCTCGGTGTAAAAGCCTGTCTGCAAATAATCTCTGCCTATTCGTGACATGTCCTTTACAATAACGTGTGCTACGTTTCCGCTTTCGATATCCGACACAAGCTGTTTCCACGCAGGGCGGTCAAAATTGCCTCCGCTCCAGCCATCATCGGTGTAGTGTCGGCAGTTCGTATATCCCTTCTGCTCTGCGTAGCTTTCGAGATATTTTTTCTGATTTACGATAGAATTGCTGTCGCCAATCTGGTCGTCGTCACGGGATAATCTTTCGTATAGTGCTGTAATTTTTTCGGACTTTTGTCCCACAGTCTGTAATCTTGCCATAATCAGGCGCTCCTTTCAGACTGTCGGCTCATTTGTGGTAAATTCATTATACCACACTTTTCGTCATTTGCCAACAGGTCATTTTTAATTATTCGTATAATTTTATCCTCCATTGTTTCCGTACTGTTCTCGCTGAACACAACTTTTACCTTGTAGGTTGTGCCACCGATACGCCTTGTCATATATGAAATGTTTTCGTTTCTTGTCATTATTTGTGCCTCCCTGTCTTGATAATTTCTCTTTGTTGGTGTATAATTGGTATGGTTCCGTTTGCAGTAATCCGATACACTGATTTGATAATAAATGCAGATTACGGAGATTTCTTAGTTCATTGGCGGTTTTCTCCTTTCACAAATGATGAAAGTAATATATATTTATCAAAATATATTACTCTCTCATAAAATGGAGAAATACAGGGCAGTTTGCGGAACTGTTTTTGGCAGAATTTTAAAAAATCTAAAAATATTTTCAAAGGGAGGTTTCTGTGATGTATAACGACAATGATATATATGAAGATGAAACCGAACTTTCAGAAGAAGGCAAACTTCAGCTTGCAAAGGAACAAAGCCTGATTGAAGAAATGGAAGACGAGGCAAATGCCATAAATGATGATAATGAGCCACTTAAAAGGAAATTGCTCCGACGGGAATTGCAGGCTCAAGCGCTTGCACGGTTAGAGGATTCCGCACGGACACAACAGGATTTTGAACGAGTTATCGCTTGGTGGGACAGGCTGGATGCAAACAGAGAACGGCGGGAACGTTATCACGAAATCAGCAGAAGCGGTGAAGATGTTCCCCTTGATTACGGTGCTTCCGCCGATGCACTTTGCTTTCCCGATTCACTTAACAGCGTGCTTGAAAAGCAAATTCGCAAGGGCGATTTTATTGACGCAATTTTCTACTGTCCCTATGACATACATCAGCTTGTGACAGAAGATTATCTGTCGGAAATTCTTCGTGAGCTGTCGGACGACCATAAATTTCTGCTATTTCTGTGCGCTGTTCGGCAGTTAAGCAGTGCGAAAATTGCCGAGATAAAGGGACAGTCAGACCGCAATATCCGTAAGGTACGCAGTACAATGCTGAAAAGGATAAGAAAAAAGCTGCTCGCCGCACTTACTGAAAAAGCGCAGAAGCAGCAATCTTTGACCTTACTGGAAAAAGAATTTTTAAAAGAAAACGGTATTGATTTTAACGAAAAGAAATGATATAATAGTAATATAAATTGAGATTTACAGATTACATAAAGAGGTGATACGGTGAAGGCTTTATTTGAACGGACAAGCTCAAGCTGGGTTAAATACAGCGAATATGAATGGAAAACAGCGGCGGACGGTACACTTTATCTTACTCCCACAGCAACCGCTCAGCCAAGCGTTTATGACCCGTTAAGCGAATACGGTCAGCTGGTTCTTGACGCAATTTCCATAGGACGAATGGAAGCGGACAAGAAAACAGATACAGAAATTCAGGATGCAATCCGCATATTTGCCGAAAAATACGGCTTACTGGGACTTATGACAGCCCTGCCGACAACTCCCTCTTTTATGGATTATGAAGCGGTATATCTGCCGAAAAATCACTTTATACGGGAAGAAACAATGTCCACCGAAAGCTATCTCAAGCTGTTTTTCCCTTTTGATAAACCTGACTTGGTAAAGCGTGGGGTTGAATCAGTATGGAGCGTCAGCAGCGACCGCACTATGGTTGCACTGGCTATGACAATGAGCGACAAGCCGATAGCGGTTAATATGAGCTTTCAGCGTGAATATGCGGAAAGGTACGAATGGATAAAGCGACAGCTTCAGGATATTACTTTTACTTATCTTACCTCGGTGATTTTTTACGAGGACTACGATATGCTTTCGCCTGAGCAGCGACTTCTTATGCAGCAGGGTATGGAGGCTTTCGGCGGTAATGCGCCCACATACAGAATTGCTCTTCTCGACAAGCCGACGATTGTATGGGATTTTCACTCCCTTATGCTTGGAATACAGATGATGTTCAGCTTTATGCTGACGGATACCGACAACCCCATACGCTTATGCAAACACTGCTCAAAAGCCTTTATTGCAAGCAGACCCAGCGCTGTTTTCTGCAGTCCGCAGTGTAAGAACAGGTTTAATGTTTATAAGAGTAGGAAGAAGGACAAAAATAACGAGTGAGAAAGAAGGTATTTAGTATATGATAGACAGATTGATTGCTGAAGCAACCGAATGTGACTTTAAGGTTGCACTCGAAACGAAAAAGCCTAAAAGCTGGCTGAAAAGCGTCAGCGCTTTTGCAAACGGTATTGGCGGCACATTGTTTTTCGGTATTAGTGACGATAAAGAAATTATAGGTTTGGATAATGCCCAAGCAGAAGCGGAAGCTATCAGCCGACTGATTAAAGAGCGTATTACACCATTTCCTAACTTTATTCTCACTCCCGAAAGAGAAGATGACAGGGATTTATTAGTGCTGACGGTTTATTCGGGGCGCAGTACGCCATATTATTACAAATCTGACGGTGTAACAGAGGCGTATATCCGTATCGGCAACGAAAGTGTGATTGCTCCCGCATATATTCTGAATCAGCTTGTTTTAAAAGGAATGAATCACACCTACGATGAATTGACTTCTGAATACAGCTTTAAAGACTATTCCTTTTCCAAGCTTCGTGAACGCTACAAGGTGTGGACTAAGAACAGCATGGAGGATAAGCTGTTTGATTCCTTTGAAATCAGGGATATGAACGGAATGCTTACCAATGCAGGTGCGTTACTTGCTGACAATTCTCCGATTCGACATTCCCGTTTATTCTGCACAAGGTGGAACGGTCTTGACAAAAGCGGCGGACAAGTGGACGCTTTGGACAGCGCTGAATATTCAGGCAGCCTGATAATTCTTTTAGAAGAAGGCGTCAGCTTTGTCAGAAAGAATATGAAAACGCAATGGAAGAAAACTGCAGATTCCAGAATTGAAATGCCCGAGTATTGTGAACGAAGCGTTTTTGAAGCGCTTGTCAACGCGCTTATTCACCGTGATTATCTTGTATTGGGAAGCGAGGTTCATATTGATATTTACGATGACCGTCTGACAATATACTCGCCGGGCGGCATGGCAGACGGCTCTTTGATACAGGAACGGGATATAGCCAACGTTTCCTCTACACGCCGAAATCCTGTACTTGCCGATATTTTCGGCAGACTTGGATTTATGGAACGTCAAGGCAGCGGTTTTAAGAAAATAACAGAAACTTATGCAGCCGCACACAATTACCGTCCTGAATTAAAGCCGATATTTTATTCCGACGCAAGCTCGTTTCAAGTTACGCTTTATAACCTGAATTATAACTTCCCAGCTGAAAAGGTTGCGATTGCTCCAGAAAATGTTGCGATTGATGTTACGATTGACTCTTTAATCGCAAGCAAAACTACTATTGAAAAAGCAAAAGCTATCTACGAAAAATTCGGCACAGACAGCATATTCGGTCGTTCTGATATTGCTTCCGTTACAAATGATTCGGTTACTGCCGCAGGAAATCTTATAAATAAGCTGAAGAATGCAGGGTTGATTGAAGCAGTCAGCGGTCACGGTAAGGGAAAATACAAATTTATTAAGAAATAGGCAAAGCCCACACTTTCAGTTGTATCATCGAAAGTGCGGGCTTATACTTTACAGATATATCTCCTTTCCTCATAACCGCCGCTTTATTCACCACAAATGAGCCGTCACAGCTATAATGTATTTGGTGATTGAATTATCACCCTTTACATCATACATCTTCATAAAGTCTTGTAAACAGCTTGTCCAGTTCCGCAACTCGCTTTTCAGACTGAGCAAACCTTTTCTTCGCCGCTTTCAGCTCAGCTGACTGCTTCTGCTGTGAGTTCTGCATCGCAAGCTCAATAAACTCAGCTTCATTCTCTCTGACAAAAGTTGTCATCTTCCTCAATTCCGATAACACAATTTCTTCAAGCACAACCGTGCGGATAAAATGTGCGGAGCAATCGTCCTTATCCGCTGAATAAGTGGAACATTTCAAATGCTCTTGGTCTGAATTGAGCCTTTTGGAACGACAGAGATACATTTTCTTGCCGCAGTCAGCGCAGTAAACCATTCCCGAAAACGGATTGACTTCTTCCTGATGCTGAAGCTTTCTCTTGTTTTTGTGAAGCTCCTGAATTAAATCAAAATCTTCCTTTGAAATAATTGCTTCGTGCGTATTTTCAAAGATTTGCCAATCTGTTTTGGAATTGATAATTCGTTTCTTGGATTTATAGGATTTTGTTTTTGTCCTGAAATTTACTGTATGCCCAACATATTCAAGTTTTTCAAGTAAATCAGCTATCGTTCTCTGTGCCCAGTGATAAGGTTTTGTACAAGTAATGTTTCCCGATTTCTTCATTTCAGCATAAGCAGTAGGTGTTAGAACTTTATCCTCAGTCAGTATTCTCGCAATCTGCGTCGGACCGTATCCGTCAATGCAAAGCTGAAATATTCTGCGTACTACCTCTGCTGCTTCCTCGTCAATTTCCCATACATTTTTGTCCGCTTCGGACTTTTTGTAGCCGTAAGGCGGATTTGTAGTGAGTGGCTTACCCGACTGACCTTTCGCCTTGAAAACTGCCTTAATCTTCTTTGAACAGTCACGGGCATACCAGTCATTAAATACATTCTTGAAAACCATCATTTCATTTTCGCTACGCAGAGTATCAACATTATCATTGATAGCAATATACCGAACATCGTAATCAGGCAGAATCATTTCAATATACTGACCTGTCATAAGATAATCTCTGCCGAAACGGGACAAATCCTTTGTAATGATGGTAGAGATTTTTCCCGACTTCACATCTTCCATCATTCGCATAAAATCAGGTCGATTAAAATTCGTTCCGCTGAAGCCGTCGTCAACATAAAAAGCTGTGTTTTCGAGTTCGTTTTCATCAGCATATTTCTTTAAAATTGCTTTTTGACACGAGATTTGTCAAGGGGATTTTCTGCAAAAAACAATAAGTTTTCAACATCTTTATTAAAATGAAATGCACACTTTAATATTATTTCGATAAATTGGCAAAAACTTGAATATATGAGTTTAATATGTTATAATTAACATCAACTTAATAAATTTTATAAATCTGTCTTATTTTTCAATGGTTATCGGTTATATATTATGAAAGATAAAATATATCCGATACCTTTGTTATATGATTGGGGTGTTAAGATGCTTTCTTTTTATCTTTCATTGGTTGAAACAGAAGAAGAACGTGACCTTGTCACGAGGCTCTTCAATCTATATGAGCGTAAAATGTATGTAATCGCCTATGGTATTTTGAATAATAAGCAGGACGCAGAAGACGCTGTTTCGGAATCGTTTATAAAGCTTATAAATAATCTCGATAAAATATCAGATATTAATAGTTCCAAATGCAAAGGCTTTATTACTATAGTTGTAAAAAATACTGCCATAGATATTTACAACAAGCGTAAGAAAGACATACATTCGGATATAGACGAAGCATACGATTTAAGCGGCGGCGACGTGGAGGAGGATTTCCTTAAAGACTTTGACTGCGAATCGATACATAATGCAGTAAATATGCTGAAGGAGGAATATAAACAGGCATTGACATTAAAGTATTTCTATGATATGAAAATTGAAGATATTGCAAAAATTATCGGAACAACTTACGATGGTGCCCGCAAACGCATAAAAAGAGCTGAACAAGGTTTATGCAAAATGCTTTTGGAGATGAACTATGAACAATAATAATTTATATCAGGTTCTTGAAAAATACGCAGCCGATTCCGCTGTAATACTTGATAACACAGATGATTCTGATGTAAGATTTTCTTGGCGATATAAGCGAAAAAGAAAAGCTATAATTACGGCTTATCGCAAAACATCAGAGCAACCTCTCGGGTTTGACAAAAAATACCGAAAGGTTCGTTTCGGACAGAAAATACGATTTGCTGTTTTTGTAGCTGTTACAGCCTTGCTTATGACGGGAGCCGCAGCATACATTACACATTATGTAGGCGGCTTAATGGCTAAGCAGTATGACGACCATTCAGACGGATTTGCATTGGATTGGGAAAACGCACCCCGAACACTTGAAAAAACATATCGTATCAATTACGATTTAAGTGATTTTGATATGGAAATAGTGTGTGATGATGAATATCAGTACTGGGAGTATTATTCTAAACAAGAACCATCTTATCAATATATAAATTTTTCCTATGGTGTAAAAGAAGGATTCCAGAATGCAAGACTAAATACAGAGGATTCTAAGGTAGAGAATATACAGCTTAATGGCTACGAAATCTTATATTATGAGCAGCCAAACGGCTCAAAGTCTTTTATATGGGACAACGGAGAGTATATATTAGAATTTCACACGAATTCTGATTATGACTTTGCAGTGAAAATAATATCAACTATAAAAGAAGTAGAGTTTTGTTAATATTGTTCAAAAAATATCGTAATTTTTGTTGATTTTGACTGTATTTTTTCTTTTCTGCTTTCTGTTTATATTTATGAAAGAAGCGGAAAGGAGAGAAAGAAATGAAACGAATTATATCAATTTTTTTAGTTGGAATTATGTGCTTTTCATTTTTTGCTGTAGATGCATCTGCATACGAAGCAAATGAAAATGTGCCTGTTGTAGCTGATATAGGTTCTGCTGAAAAAACGTCTGCACTTACCATTAGCTCATCAAAAGCAATATGCAAAAGCTCATATTATTGCAACAGCGAAACAGCTAAAACGATAAAGGCTGTACAAACGCTTGAAAAAAAGTCTGTTTTTGGTAATTTTACAAGCGTAAGCGGTGCAAGCTGGACAAAAACTGTAACAACGCAGAATTTATCCATGAACAACACAAAATCAAATCTTTCAAGCGGTACATATCGTTTGAAAACTGTATTTACCGTAACACTCAGCAACGGAACAAGTGAAACTGTTACGGTTTACAGTGCAGAGAAAAAAGTATGAGACCACTATAATGTTTCAGTAACCGAAATATGTGATTGCTTAAGAAAGCCAACCGGCGCTACTTATAACGGGTATATAATTTATGCTTAAAAAATATTTTACTATTATTATCTTTACTATTATTCTTCTGTCTGGTTGTGGAGCAAAAAGAGAGTACTACACCGAATCGGAAGAGCATATCTTTGACGAAGAATTTATAAACTATACTCCCGACTATGTAACGGCACTTCTTCCTGAGGATATGACTAAGGAAGAAGCTTACAATTCTTTTCCGGAGAATTTACTTGAACATAACTTAGCTAAGTATGGAAGATATGACGGATTAGAAATGGGAAACTATGGAACTGCATTTTATCCTACAAGTAAAAATCAGGGTTTTGTACTTAAATTATACGGAGTGAATCAATCTATTATGCAGAGCGTTGCTGAGGTGTATTTTTTTGACGGAAAAGATTACAAGCTTATACATTATATTGATGACGCAACACCCGGAAGTCATGCTATAACAGATACAAAAAGACTTTATATACCATTGAATAACGGCACCTTACGAAGCATTGACATCAGCGGAGATGTTAAAGATTACTATGAAGCTTTTGATGCCAATAACGGCGATATAGACATCCGTATGGTGTTTTTGAATGGAGACGGAAACGAAATAGAGCTTGAAAACCTAAAGGGATTTCTCGGAAGCGTATGTGTTGAGTAAGTAAAAAAAGCAAACTGTTTCAGAAACAGAGAATTTACACCTACACAGATATTTGAAAAAAATGATCGTTTGGCATTTATAGCAGCGTAAGCGGTGCGAGCTGGACAAAAACTGTAACAACGCAGTATTTATCCATGAATAACACTAAATCAAATCTTTCAAGCGGTACATACCGTTTGAAAACAGTGTTTACTGTTACTTTAAAAAGCGGAAAAACAGAAAGTATAACTGTTTACAGCTCAGAAAAATCAATACGTTAAGAAAATCTTATCAAATCATTGCCCTAATTTTATTAAGATAAGTGAAAGAAAAAACAATGGAAATAACAAATTGCAATTTACAATTAACCAGCACTGTTGCAAAGCAGAATACTCAAATTTCAAATCAAAACACAGTAACACAATCTGATAATAATCTACAAAACGATGTGATACAGGCAAATACAGACAGATTTATTCAGAACGATTGCACAAAAGAAGAAATAGGAATTTATTCTCCTAATAGCTTGTCAAATTCTTCGAAAGAATCTGAAATACTTACATCAAAGACATCGGCGGTACAATTAAACTCAACCAGCAGTACAAATGTTTGCCTTGACGCTATAAAAAGAGCTGCCGCCAAGAAAGCCGGTGTGCCTTTAAGTTCAGAGGGAAATCCAAATATAAATAGTGGGTGGGAGTCAAATACATATTATGGCGAGATATCAAGAATAAATAACTGCTTTTACTGTCAAACCGGTGGATGGAACCTTCCAAATAATGGTATTAAGGCTTGTGGGCGTACAGCAGTAGCAACAATGGTTTCAATAAATTCTGGTTATACTGTTACCCCTAACGACACAACAGGAAACGGCAATAAATTGACAGGTATTTATGTTAATGGCTCAATGAAAACATTAACCTCTTCAGGAACATATAAGACATCAACAGGAGCAGGAACAGGACTGTGCCAATACTCTTGCGGAAGTGAGAATGGAGTTATCTCTGCAATAAACAATGAATTAAAAAACGGAAGAAGTGTTATGGTAAAAACAACTGTTAGTGGTGAACACTGGGTAACAGTTACTGGAACAATAGATGGAGAATTAGCTGATTCTTTTGAAGATTTTGTTGGAATCGACCCTTGGTATAACGGAAACAATCCCGGAAATGTTTCTACAGGAACAGGTGACGGTGCTACAAAAACCAATCGTGCCGGAGTAATTCAATTAAGCAACGTATCTGGTCAGAATTTGCATGGAGATTATTCAATAATAACATATAAAGCATAAGGGGTATTCTTTTATGAAAAAATTTTTTCAGTTCATTGCTTGCAGCATATCAATATGCATTTTGTTATGCTCTTGCGACGGCAACAAAGCATACAACCAGAGCAGCGAAGCGACAACCTCCCCACCGTCTGTAACCACAACATCGTCAACAACCACAAGTGTTCACACTGATGAAGCTTTTGTTATTACAACAACAGAAGAATACCTGACGCCTACTGATTGCGACCCCATAGATAAAAGCCTTGATTGCGAGCGGATTTTGCTTGACAGAGCTGAAATGCTTGCGGAAATGATGATGGAATACTATTATCCGAGTCAGGAAACACGCGCGTATATTTTAGGCGAATTTGAAGTGATTGAAGAATTAGGCTCTGTGCGAGAAGTCAACTCTGATGAGTTTAAAACATATTCGGAATTTAAAGCTCTGTTTTCTGACGTAATTTATGAGCAGTACATAGACTTTATAAACTTCTCTGATTCAGGTTTCAGAGAGTGCAACGAAAAAATTTATTTTGTTGATTTCGTTTCAGGCGGACCCCGTGGTTCGATAGAAACATGGTATCTTGGTTGTGATATAGAAGATGATAAAATAATTGGACATTTTGCAGAATTACATGCAGATGCAGGCTCTGATGAGCCTTTAGGAGCAGAATACTTGAACGATGAGATCAACTATGATTTCTATGATATAATCGTTCAAAATGTTGGCGGAAAGTATGTTTTAACAAACTGCATAAATAGCAATGATTATCCGTATCATATCGAGCACGGCTGGTTATATGACAGCGGTAAAGCCGATAGAACACTTATAACAAACGAAAAGGTCAAACCAAGTCCGAATATCAAACCGTGTAAATGGCAATAATACCCACAAGTAAATAAAAACTTGGAGGTAAAAAGTATGAAAACAAGAACACACGGTTTGAATGAAAAGGAAATGGAACTCGTAAAGTTACT